>DASWLJ010000263.1:0-2188 GCA_036396185.1 Bathyarchaeia archaeon
CCGTCAACGTCAAGAGCGGCCCAGTCCACGAGGTCATAGAGACAGGCACCAACGTGGACCTTGAATCCCTACCCATCCCCTGGCTCTACCCCGAGGACGGCGGCAGGTACCTCACAGCCGGGCTCCTCGCAGCCAGGAACCCCGACAACCTGGGAGAGGTCAACCTCAGCTTCGTCAGGATGCAGCTCCAGGGCAAGGACAGGTTCGGCGTTAGCCTCCACAGCCGCGGCCACATCTGGCAGTACTACGAGAGGGCCAAGGAGAAGGGCGAGCCCCTTGAAGTCGCCGTAGTCCTCGGCGCCCACCCAGCCCTGCTCCTCGCGGCGGCCGCGAAGATCACAGGCGAGTACGCCAAGGCCGGGGCCCTCACAGGTGAGCCCCTGGAGTTGGTCCGCTGCTACACTGTAAACGTCCCCGTCCCCGCCCAAGCCGAGATAGTCTTGGAGGGCCGCATGCCCCATCAGGAGATGGACGAGGGCCCCTTCACCGAGTACACAGGCTACATAAGCGGCAGGTCAACCCGCAACCTGCTGGAGGTCACCGCCGTAACCCGCCGCCGCGACGCCATCTTCCAGGCCATATTCCCCAACAACTCGGCTGAGCACCTCCTCCTTAGCGGCCTTCCCAAGCAGGCCCGCATAACCCGAGCCCTAACGGAGTACGCCCACATGCAGGCGCTGCACGACATCGTCTGGCCCACCCAGGCCACCCACTTCGCGTGCTTCCTCAGCCTCACTGAGGCCGCCTCGGCCACTCCCGGCTTCGCCAAGCAAGTCGCCATCCTACTGCTGGGGCTCGACCACTACGTCAAGTACGTGGTGGTCCTTCCGCCAGGTGTGGACGTGTCTGACCCGGCTCAGGTGCTCGTAACCATAGCCCGCAGATGTGACCTAAAGCAGGGCTCAGGCGTAGAGGTCCTCGGCGGCGTCTACAGCCACCTCCTGGACCCGTCGTCACCCAGGGGCGGCCTAAGCGGCAAGATGATCCTCGACGCCACAGGGCCTGAGGTCGCTGCACCGGGAGGCAGCGAAGCCAAGCCTGAGCCGAGAAGATACAGAGGCGCATCCTATCCCATCAGAGGCGTCAAAGAGTTCTGCGTAGTCACAGCCACGGACGCCGGCTTCAAGCCGAGGAACCTACTCCAGGCTGAGCCCCTGAAGCCGTGCCGGCTCATGGTCGTCGTGGACGACGACATAGACGCCCGGGACCCAGGGCAGGTGCTCTGGGCCATAGCCACCAGGAGCCAGCCCGACACGGACGCCGTGGCCGAGGGCGGCAGGATGGTACTGGACGCCAGGAAGGGCCCTAACTGGGTCGCCAGGAGGGCCACCCTGCCGCTGGACGCCTAACACACAGCTGCTACAGAAGCCTCTATAAGTTACCCGCCAAGAATGGTGGGCATGGACACGTCCGGGCGGACCAGAACCAGCGTCAAACGGGGCGCAGAGGTCCTCGTAGTTATGAAGCAGGACCAGAGGACTGGGAAGCTTACCCGCGGCGTAGTCAAGGACATCCTCACCAATTCGCCCACCCACCCCCACGGCATCAAGGTACGCCTCACCGACGGCAAGGTGGGCCGCGTACAGCAGGTCCTACCAAAGAAGGAAGATTAAACCAGGTTCTTAGCCGACTCAGGTATCCTGATCCTGAACCTGCACCTAGTTGATCCGGCCACCGCGCTCTCCAGCACCTCCACCTCCGTCTCAGCGCCGAACACAACGTCGAACATCCACTTCTCGTAGCCGCCGCTGCAGTAGCACCAGTCCAGCGGGACGTCGTCCTCGCCCGAGATGATGGCGGACCTGGCCAGCGGGCAGTGGCACGCGTAGAACCTCTTCATCAGCGGGTCCTTCTCGACGAGCCAGTCCTTGGGGGCGAACGGTATCTTGGTCTCGTAGAGCCACTCGCCGTCCCTGACGGCCGAGAGCACCTCCTGGTTGCCCCTGACGAACTCCACGACCTCGGGGGTGATCTCCTGCTCGTACCATATCCTGCCCTCCTCCATGTAGCGGGTGATCTCAGCCACGGCCTCGTCGTGCACCTTCACCAGGAACCCGTCGATGCTGCCTGCCTCCCTCAGCCACTCCCTGTGCCTGTTGAAGCTCTCCTCAGGCACCCTGTGGTGGTTCCCGGCCAGCACGCTCCTGTAGACTTCGGGGCTAAGCTCCTCCCCGAGGCTGTCCACGAG
>DASWLJ010000264.1:0-11400 GCA_036396185.1 Bathyarchaeia archaeon
TGGCCGACGTAGCCGGCGACGCAGCCCTCACCCGCGATGATGTACCCCATGGGCAGGGCCTCAAGGCCGTACCTCTTGACGAGGGGCGCCGAGATGACGTGGGCGTCTATTATGTAGTACGTGTTCTGGCTGTTCAGGAGGCTCATGAACCAGATGGCGTCGGCGTACCTGCTCACCCCCATGGGCCCGTTGGGGAACAGTATGACCGGGGCCTTCACCTTCCCCTTGATGCTCTGAACCGCCGCGTCCAGGTCCTCCGTGGCCGCCAGGGTCGAGCCTCCCACCATGATGGCAGCTGAGCCGCCCCTCTCAGCCTCGTGGGCTATGGCCGCGCAGTCGAACCCTGAATTCTTGTCTGGGTCCACGAGGGTGATGTGGATGCAGCCGTCCTTAGCCATCCTGTCATGGAGGTATTGCTCGACTTTGCCCGTCATTGCTTCGGGGGCTCCTCAACTCCGTAGAACTTGTCCACGAATATGCAGTAGGCGTCAACGGCGTCCGTGTTCCCGGGGACCGGGAACTGCTGTTGGAGGGAGCAGCTGCTGCAGATGATCCTCGCGTAGCCCTCGCCCGGGTGGAGTATGATCCCGACGGTGTTCATGCCACAGTTGGGGCACAGGTACTGGTCGGGCAGCTTCTTCTTGATGATCTTCACTACTTTCTGTCTTTTTCGTCCCATGTCTCTCCCTCTTTTCGATAAGGAGTGCTCTAGCTTAGTCTTAAGATTAGTGGAAGCCGCCGTTTATGTTCGTTTGCTTTTATCCTCCTCTGGACGGCCTCAACCTTCTCCACCGTGATCTTCAGGTCCTCAGCTATCATCTGTGCCTCAGTGCCCTTCTCTAGGCTGAGGAGGACGAGGTCCAGGGTCGCGTAGTCTATGCCCAGGTCGGCTTCAGTTGTCTGGCCCGGGAAGAATCCGGGGGTTGGGGGCTTCATGATGATGCTCTCCGGCACGTTCAGGTGCACGGCCAGCTGCCTGATCTGGGTCTTGTACAGGTCGCCGAGGGGCATCAGGTCAACCCCGCCGTCCCCGTACTTGGTGAAGAAACCCGTCATGAGCTCGGTCTTATTGGAGGTACCCATCACCATGCGGCCCAGCCTGTTGGCGTAGTGGTAGGCCACGGTCATCCTGACCCTGGACTTGACGTTGCCGCCGGATATCCTGTCAGAGGCGTCGTAGAGGGGCAGCGTATCACGCATCACATGTAATATTGGCGTGATATCCACTGTGCTACACGTGACGCTGAGTCTCCCGCAGTGTTGCATCACATCCATGATATCACACTCGGGTGTGGCGTCACAGTCGGGAAGTGTTATGGCCGTGACCTTTTCACGCCCAAGAGCCTTCACGGTCAGTGAAAGAGTGACGGCCGAGTCCAGCCCTCCACTCACCGCCACCACAGCTCCCTTTACACCCGCCTTCTCTACGTTTTCAGCGATGAATTTAGTGATCTTATTCTCAGTTTTTCCGCAGTTAATCGCTAGATCGTTGAGCGAGACCATGTTTAGATGTCGTGAACCGACCTGTAATAAACGCTTCCATCACATATATTGCGTGTTTTGATTAATATTGGCTGTATTTTTAATCATGTTTTAACATTAAGGGTTAAGATATTGGTGTAGTGGAAGCTATCAACATTGGTCAAGGATTAGTTTGTCTGGTATACAGTTTTGTAGACAGCGTTATATCGCGTGAACGTTACATCAATGTGAGGTTAAACTGGACATGAGTTCAGAAGGATATCAAAATATAATCCAAAAAACTTTTCAGGACCAAATTGCTGACTTGTTGTTAAAAAATAGTAATTTAACAAGAGTTCAGTTTGAAACACTGGTTATTGACTTATTAACAGATGTAATATCAGACGATAAGATTCCTTTTAGTCAAAAGGCGTTTTATAGGCGTAATAAGGTTAGTAGAGGCTCATTTAGCCGCTCTTTAGCTCAGGCTCGCGGTAACGTGATCTCTAGTATATTCACGATAGTTTTGCTGAGTTACATCGGAGTGTTTGACGCCAGGCCCTTCGATGACTATTATTTTTTAGCTGAAAAATTGAAAGAATACGTAACTATGCTCGAAGATAAAGAGTCGAATAATTCAAAGAGCCTCCTGAAACAGATAGAAGCCGAGCTGGTTGAAGGAATATCCAAGCTAGCGTCACCCACAAGCATCAAGATGGTGTGATATCACACTACATCACAGAGGATAGGGCTACGCAGCATTGACCTAAAGCAGTTCCGCCGTCACTTGGAGGGACCTTAACGTTGAACATGACTTCAAGTCCAGCGGATGATAGGGCTTGATTGATGGTTACAGCTATCTGCTCATTAACTAGAACTCCACCTGAGACTGCCACCTTTTTGATACCTGTGGCCTCAGAGATCATTATAGCCATGTCGCTGATGCCTCTAGCCAAATAATCCTGGGCGGAATAGGCTATATCGCCATATTTATAGCTCTTTTTTGCTAATACGCATTTATATAAAATATTAGATGTTTTAAGGATATATTTTCCTTTTAAACTTACAATGTCCGGCTCGTAGTGCAGAGAATCACCGCTTTTCGTAGCAATAGCCTCAAGCCGCATGGCTGGCTCACCCTCATATGTTCTATGATACGTAAGATCGAGAAGAGAGGCAACTGCGTCGAGGAAACGGCCGGCTCCTGAGGTTCTTAGAACATTTTTATTTCTAGACTGTCTCAGTATCAGCTCTAACTCGTTTTTTCCTTGGGGTAACGCCTTTTCTACGTGATTCTCTGTGATATCACGTATAATATCATCCGTGATGGTATTTGTGAGACCTGCTACAAGCATCCTATATGGATAATATGCACATTGGTCTCCGCCTGGCATGGGTAAGTATTCTAGTTGTCCAAGCCTCTCGAAACCCGAATATGTTGATTTTAGTATCTCTCCGCCCCAAATTTGCATATCTTGGCCGTAACCTGCACCATCCAAGGCTATACCTATGACTTCTTCATCCACAGGGATCATGTTTTCAGCCATTACGGACACTATGTGGGCGTGATGGTGCTGTGACCTCACGGCCTCCACGCCTGTCTCTTGTGATATCACTTGGGCGTACTGTGATGTCATGTACTCCGGGTGCAGGTCACAGCCAATCACATCGGGGTTACGTGTGATGTGCAGCAGGTCACGCATGGTGCCTAGGGCCTGTTTCTCGGATTCCAAGCCCTCCAGGCTGGTTATGTCCCCTAGGTACTGGGTCATGAAAACCTTTCCCTTCGTGGCAACGGCGGCGGCGTTCCTCAGCTCCGCCCCGACGGCGAAGCAGGTGCCTTTCCTGAAGGGTATATCGATGGGTTCAGGGACGTAGCCCCTCGAACGTCTCGTGAAGACTGGCCTGCCCTCTATGACTCTGAGAACCGAGTCGTCGCTCCTGTTCACGATGTCCCTGTTATGGAGCAGAAAATAGTCGGCCAAGCCACCCAGCTCGGCGAAGGCGGCCTCGTTCGTGGAGACCATGGGCAGCCCCGGCCTGTTTCCGCTGGTCATCACGAGGGCGGGCTCGCTTAGACGATTGAAGAGCATGGTCTGGATGCCCGTGTAGGGCAGCATGACGCCGAGTCTGTCGAGGCCCGGTGCCACCAGCTCTGAGACCACCTTGAACCGCTTCCTCAGGAGCACTATAGGCTTTCTCCATGACAGGAGGTGCCTCCTCTCGTCGGGTGTGAACTCGGCGTAGGTTCCCACGGCGTCTAGGCTGGGGGACATGAGGGCGAAGGGCTGGTAGGGTCGGCTCTTACGCCTCCTGAACTCCTCGATCACGTCGTCCCTTGTGGCCAGGGAGGCTAGGTGAACCCCTCCGATGCCCTTCACGGCTAGGATGTTGCCCTCCATTAAGAGTTTAGCCGCCTCGGCGAATACGTCCCCTGTCTCCACGGCTCTCCCCCGGCCGTCGTAGAGGCTCATGGTGGGACCGCACCGGCTGCACGTCATGCCCTGGGCGTCGAACCGCCTGTCCATGGGGTCATGGTAGTCCCTCTGGCAGTCGCTGCACATGGGGAAACCGTGCATGTGGGTTCTCTCCCTGTCGTAGGGCAGCGCCTTAACTCCGGTGAACCTGGGGCCACACCAGGCGCACGCTGTGAAGGGGTACTCGTACCACCGGCTCCCAGGGTCAGCCATGTCAGCGAGGCACTGCGGGCAGATGCCTATGTCCGGCGGGAACAGGCCAGACGCCACCTCTCCCCTGTTCTGGCTCTTATCGATCCTGAAGTCGCTGAACCTGCCCCTGTAGGGTCTGAGCTCGCACGTGATCTCGTCTATCTCCGAGACCTCCGGGGCGCCCTCCCTGATGTCGTCGAGGAACTCGGATACCTGGGCCTCGGAGCCCTCGGCCACGACCTCGACGCCCGCGTCCCCCAGGTTGATCACGTAGCCCGTGAGCCCGTTCCCGACGGCAGCCCTGTAAATGAAGGGCCTGAAGCCTACGCCCTGAACACGGCCCGTGATGCTGACCTTAGCCTCGACCTTTCCGCCGGAACTCAACGGTATTCACGTCTATGATGAACTGCGTAATTTAAACTATGGGCAACACGCCGCTTGCCGAGTGACGAATCGTTACCATCGGAAACGATTATCCAAATTATCTCTCTTAATGAATTCATATCGAAAATCATTCCATGATACGAAACGGTAAAAAGGGGTGAACCACAACATTATCACAGGGACAGTCTTGGAGCTGGTTTTCACAACCATCGCGTTGTTCATGGTGACCATCGTGGCCAGCTACATCTTCTACAAACGCATCAAGATGGCCCAGGCCGAGTACGAGGGCAGCAAGGAGTCCGTCATGAACATCACCTCGGGGTTCACGCGGCAGGTGAAGAGAATGGAGGCGGGCCTCAGCAAGATAGAGGACGACGCCGCTCAGGCCAGGTACATGGCCGCGGAGGCCCTGAAGGTAGGCCAGGGAAGCAACGAGGCCACCCTCCAGGGGCTTGAGAAGGTGAAGGAGCTCAGCGGCAGGGTTGAGGGCATCGAGGGCAACGTTGAGAAGATGAGGGCCGAGCTCCAGAAGCTGGCCACCCAGCCCAGGGCGGCGCCCGCCATAGCACAGGTGGACGCCCCCATACCCGTCCAGGGCGAGAACGTGTTCCAGAGGCTCACAGGCACAGAGCTGGAGGTCCTCCAGATGATAATGGACCTGAACGAGGGCTCGGTCCCCGAGATCAGGAACAAGATCGGTAAGACCCGGGAGCACACGGCCCGGCTCCTCAAGAAGCTGTACGACAGCGGCTTCATAGACCGCAACACCAGCGGCATGCCCTACAGGTACGCCGTGAGGAAGGAGATCAGGGACCTGCTTCTGGTGAAGCGGGAGCAGACAGCCATCGGCCTCTAGCTGCATTAAAATACCCTCGCAGCCTACATTCTGCCCATGCAGGACACAACATGGGAGAAGGCTCCAAGCTTCGAGCCTGTGCCCGGAGTGCGGATCAGCATCATAGGAAACGGCATGCACGCGACCCAGTGCTACATAGTCATCCAGCCAAGTGCCGTGGTGGACTGGCACAGCCACCCTCACGAGCAGATGGGCACCCTCATCTCTGGGGCGGGGGAGCTCAGCACCCGATCCAAGAAGGTGAAGGCCAAGCCAGGGGCCGCCTGGTTCCTACCGCCCAACGAGGAGCACAAGTTCGAGACCACAGGGAAGGAGCCCGCCGTCGTCATAGAGACCTTCGCCCCGGCGAGGACCGACTACGTGATCAAGGTAAGATAAGGAACCAGGTTGACTCAGGAACTCCAGCCCATCATCAACAGGGTCATAGAGGCAGGGTACCAGCTGACACCCGAGGCGTTCAGCCACCTACAGTCTCTGCCTCCGGATCAGCTGGGCAGGCTGATCCAGAGGGCTCTAGCGGAGGCGGAGGCACGGCCCGACGTCTATATGCTAGACATGGAGTTCCTTGGCAGCCTTGAGGCACCCAGGCAGACCACACAGGTCAAAGCTGCGCCGGTCGTCGCCGAGGTCCAGTCCAGGTTCGAGGTGCTCTCCGCGAGGGACTCGGAGCCCGTGGGGGACGTTAATGGCTTCATCGACTACTTCAACAGCAGGTTCAAGCAACTGGAGGCCATCCTCAGGAACAGGTTCGACGTGAGGGACGCGATACCCCTCAGCCAGGCCATCAAGCTGCCCTTGAAGACTAAGTTCAAGACCATCGGCATGGTGGCAGGTAAGAACTCCAGAAGCAACCGCCTCTTCCTCGACCTCGAGGATCCGGAGTCCAGCGTGACCGTCATGGTGTCAGGCGAGGAGGCCGTCAAGAAGGGCCAGGAAGTCCTGGACGACCAGGTCATCTGCATCGACGGCCTCAAGTACAGAGACGACCTGCTGATAGCAAACGACCTTATATGGCCGGACGTCCCGATGCATGACACCGGGAAGGCCGAGGAACCCGTCTGCGCGGTCTTCGCGGGCGACGTACACGTCGGCAGCAAGTACTTCAGGGCCGACCTGTTCGACAAGTTCATCAAGTGGATGAACCGGGAGCTGGGGCCCCCCGCGTCCCGGGAGCTGGCCGCCAAGGTGAAGTACCTGGTCATAGCAGGCGACCTAGTGGACGGTATAGGCATCTACCCTGAGCAGCTGGACGAGCTCACCATCACCACACAGGAGGCCCAGTACGAGGAGGCGGCGCGGCTGCTCTCACAGCTCCCCGGCCACATAGAGATACTGGTGATACCGGGGAACCATGACGCGGTCAGGCGAAGCCTCCCCCAGCCTCCCATCTCCGAGAAGTACGCCCCGGCCCTCTACAGGGACCCCAGGATCCACTTGCTGCCCAGCCCATGCACATTCAGCCTACACGGCGTGAAGGTTCTCCTCTTCCACGGTAAGGCTCTGGACGACATACTAAGCTCCACGCCGGGCCACAACTTCCACAGCCCAGTGAACGGCCTGGAGCTCCTCATGCGTTGCCGCCACGTGGCGCCCATCTACGGGCAGAGCACGCCCATAGCCCCCGAGAAGGTGGACAGGCTCGTGGTCGACATCATACCGGACGTCGTGGTGGTGGGCCACATCCACATCCACGAGACAAAGAAGTACCACAACGTCAACCTCATATGCTCGGGCAGCTTCCAGGACCAGACGCCCTTCCAGAGGAGGATGAAGCTGGATCCCACACCCGGCGTCATCTCGGTCTACAACCTCATGAACCACCAGCATATCCCGCTGGACCTCGAACGACTGAGCTGAGCCCCTTAGCCACCATGTCAGCCACACGCAGCGCCTCGGGCTTCCTAGCCGTCAAAGCCTGGTCCACGAGAACATCCTCGGCGAACTCCGTTGAGCAGCCGACGCACTCATAGTAGACGACGGGGTGGCCACCGATCTTCAGGGGATGGATGTCCCCCAGCGCACCGTACATCCTCCAGCGTTCACGCCAGTCGCTGAAGTGTTTACGGAGGGCGCCCAGCGTAGCCTCGACATCAGGCTGGTCAGCGCTAAAAACTATCACGGGCACGCCCGTCTCCCTGTAAACACGTTCAACGTCCACCACGTTGAACCCCGCGAAGGTGACGCCCCCCAGGATCACGGCGTCCACCTCAAGCCCCGTCAACATGTTTAACAAGGCATCCGTGGCGTCCAGCCCATCCACCTTGACCCTGCGGAGCCTCACATCCTGTACTACGGCTCCGCAGAGCCTTGTTAAACATAGAACCGTGTACTGGCCAGCATCCGCTAACTCCCTGCGGAAAGCCTCGAAGCTGCCGTCTTCGACCCCCGCCACCGTGTAATGGGGTCTCAATACTTGTCGAGTTTTCCTTGGATCTTGGTCTTTATTAGGAATTGGGCGTAGGCCGTCTTGGGGACCTTGACGGTCCCCGCCTTCACAGTGATTCTGCTGATGCACTGCAATGCGTTCTTGTCGACGTCCTTCTCAAAAACCAGGCTACCGTTGCTCTCGATGGCGAAGGGACCCATCTCGGAGGCGATCTCCTTGATGTCCTCCTTAGAAAGGCTCACCTCACCGTCGTCGTCGATGGTCAAAACAAATTCTGGTCCGGAGTTAGATGCTTGACCAAGGCTGACGATGGCGGCGGGATCATCACCCTCACCGTTTATGAAGGCCTCGAGGGCGTTGTTGACGACGTCGGCCACGTTCTTACCGTCCTTCTTGGCCATGGAGAAGACCTCGTTGTACAGCTCCGTGTTTAGGCCCCTTATTGCGACGGTTTTACGCGGCATGTTTACTGTTGCACCTGTTTATTTGTTTATTTGTTTACTTGTTAACAAGTATACTTATAAACTTATCGGGGCTGTTTACATTTTAGCCCCGGGTGGGGAGTCCGGAGTTAGATGTAAGTGTCAAACACGGTAGCCCTAGATAAGACACTCTCCAAGAATAAAAATCGCTCGGTTCGAGTACCCAGCGGGAGAGAGGCGAACTTCGCCAAATATGTTGAAGTTTTCCGGAAGTTGTTACTTTTAAACGAGAAGAACGACCTGGCCACGACCCTGAAGAACATCCAGGAGCTCATGAGCTTCAGCGAGAAGATCTTCAGCAGCAGCGCGGTCAGCGAGGCGTTCCTGTACTTCTGCCTCCACGGCGCGAGCACCGCATGGGTGCTCCAGTGTGAGCTCAGCATGCCTGAGGCAACCGTGTACAGGGCCCTGAAGAGGCTCCGCGCCATGGGGGTCGTGGTGCCCGCCCTGAAGGTTAGCAAGGTGAAGCGCAGTAAGGGAGGCCCCAGGCCCACGGTGTGGGCCATAGACAGCGCCACGCCCGACGAGGTCAGCGTGGCCCTGAAGCACCACTACAGGATGCTGAGCCCCAAGTTCAGGGTGGCCGAGGAGGTGGCCCAGACCATACTGGACGAGTTCGCCGAGAAGGGTATGCCCCCTGAGATCAACTACAGGGACATCATGGTCCAGGTGAGGGAGCTCAAGATACCCTTCAAGGGCCCAGACATCGCGGACCTGGCCGCGCAGTATCTGCACGAGCGCGGCATCAAGGTCTGGCGGTGAATCACTCTCCCCATAACTCCCCCAAAAATCCGCCCCCTCCCTGGGGAGGGGAGGGGGCACATCTCATCACACGCTGCTGTAGTACAGTACGTCGTCGCGCTTCTTCTCCGCCACCTCGCCCCTGTTCCTCAGGTACACGAGGTGGGCGTAGGTCTCCGTGGCGGCCATGCGCTTAGTCCAGAAGCTCATCTCTGGCCAGGGCCGGCTGTCCCAGTGAACCCTGCTTCCAACCTGGTACACGGTCTTCTCGCCGTCCCTCAGCGTGTCCCTAATCTCCTGGAGGCGCCGCCCGTGGTGGACGTGTAGCTGCTCGACGCGCTCCTTGAGGTTGTTGAAGGCCCACTCGTGGCCGGGGAGCACCGTCTCCACGTCCAGGTCCTTGACCTTGTCCAGGCTGCCCAGGTACTCGGCCAGCGGGTCCCTCTGCTCGTAGCTGTGCAGCGCGACGTGGCTGGTGATCTTGGGGAGGACGTGGTCGCCGCTGAAGAGGAGCCTGTTCGCGGGGTCGTGGAGCACGATGTGCTCCTGGGCGTGGCCCGGCGTCCACATGACGTGGAGCTTGTAGCCGCCCAGGTCCAGGGTTTCGCCGTCCTCCAAGGTCCTGTCGATCCTGAGGGGCCTGGGGACGTCCCTGAAGGCGTACACGAAGCGCGCCAGGAAGTTGAGGTACTCGGCGCCCCCGAAGAGCCGGGTCTCCTCCACGGTTAGCTCGTACAGGTTCCTGTACTCTTCCTGGACCCTAGTCTGCTTCTCCGCGGCCACGGTGCTGGCCACCAGCTCGGCGCCTTTCTCCTGGAAGGTCTCCGCCAGCCCTATGTGGTCGTTGTGCAGGTGCGTCAGTATGACCCTCTCAACGTCCTCGGGCTTGAGGCCATGCTCCTCCAGCTGCCTCTCTAGGCTCCTGTAGGCGTAGTCCGTCGGGACACCTGTGTCTATGAGCGTCCGTGAGTCCATCAGCAGGTAGCTGAAGGTCTTGCCGAGGGGGTTCCTCTCCATGGGCACCTCCAGCTGGTGCACGTCCTCCATGATCTTCAAAGGGGAATCACGGATAGGGGCGCTTATCCTCCCTTTAAACCCATTCCAGCCACCGCGGAGCCCCACAGTCGGTGTTTTATAGGTTGAAACCGAGGCTTCAGGTATGAAGCGCATTCAGCCCCACATAATGTGCGGCGTCGGCGACGTGGCGCGGTACGTCCTCATGCCCGGGGACCCCAGCCGAGTCGAGAGGATAGCGGGCTTCCTCGACGAGGCGCACAAGGTGGCGTCGTACCGCGGCTACGTGACCTACACCGGTAAAGCCGGGGGCGTGGAAATCTCCGCATGCTCCACCGGGATAGGGTGCCCGTCCGCGGCCATAGCCATGGAGGAGCTCATGAGGATCGGGGCCGACACCTTCATCAGGGTGGGGACTATCGGCGCCCTAGTGCCCCAACTGGACAGCGGGGACATCGTTGTGGCGACTGGCGCAGTCAGGTGGGAGGGTACCTCTAGGACCTACGTGCCTCTGGAGTACCCCGCAGTAGCCAGCTACGAGGTCGTGAACGCCCTCCTCCGTGCAGCCGATGAGCTCAGCGTGAAAGTTCAACCGGGGATCATCATAAGCAGCGACGCCTTCTACGGCGGCAATGATGAGGTACTGAGGAGGTTCGGGGAGGCCAACGTGCTGGCCATCGAGATGGAGAGCAGCCTCATGTTCACCCTAGCCTCCGTGAGGGGCATGCGAGCAGGCTCCATATGCACCGTGGACGGCAACATCTTCAAAGGCACCGGGAAGGGCGAGTTCGAGCCCGGGGTGAGGAGCGGGGAGCAGGCGGACAGGGTCCAGAGGAGCATAGAGGACGAGATCAGAGTAGCCGTCCGCGCCGTTCAGCTGCTGGACGAGGGCTAGCTACTCCCTCTTGTAGGGCTTGTAGTCGCTGGGCGGCTTCGCCTTGCCCACCACCCCCGCCAGGACGGCCACCGTCAGCACGTAGGGGATCATGAGTATTATCTGAGGAGGCAGGATGCCGAGGCTCTGCAGCCGCATCTGGAGGGCGTCCGCGAACCCGAAGAGGAGGCCCGCCTCGAGGACGCCGAAGGGCATCCACTTGCCGAAGATGAGGGCGGCCAACGCTATGAAGCCGCGGCCTCCCGTCATGCCTCGGGCGAAGAGGTTCAGGTGGCTGAGGCTCAGGAAGGCGCCGCCCAGGCCGGAAAGCATCCCGCTGACGATGACCCCCATGTACTTTATCTTGACCACGTCTATGCCAGCCGTCTCGGCCGCCGTCGGGTGCTCCCCCACGGCCCTTATGTGGAGACCCAGGGGCGTCCTGAAGAGGACCACGTAGCAGATGACGGTCACCACGGGCATGAGGTAGACCAGGGGCGAGTGGGTGCCTATGATGGGGCCGATGACGGGTA
>DASWLJ010000265.1:0-2123 GCA_036396185.1 Bathyarchaeia archaeon
GACCAGCACAGGCCGCTGAGCCCATCCCTCCTGAACAAGCTCAGGAAAGAGTTCATGGTGGAGTACACTTTCGACTCCAACGCCATCGAGGGCAGCACCCTCACACTGCATGAGACCAGGATGGTGATAGAGGAGGGCTTAACAGTGCAGGGTAGGCCCCTGAGGGACATCCTTGCGGCCAGAAACCACCCTGAGGCCATAGAGTACGTCGAGGGACTGGCCAAGGCGGGCGGCTCCCTGACGGAGAAAGACGTTCTCACGCTGCACAAGTTGATCATGGAAGGAGTGGATGAAGGCGCTGGGCGCTACAGGGAGGCTGGGGTGAGGATCGCTGGGGCCTTGTTCTCGCCGCCCAAGAGCACAGAGGTTCCCGCTACGATGAGAAGCCTACTGGACTGGTTGGACCGGAACCTGGAGGAGCTCTCACCCGTGGAGCTGGCCGCCGTCTTCCACCACAGGTTCGTGACCGTACACCCCTTCGCCGAGGGCAACGGGAGGACGGCCAGGCTCCTCATGAACCTTATCCTGATGAGAAACAGCTACCCGTTCATAGTTAGCGTGTCCAGGCAGGACCGCGACAAGTACATCAGGGCCCTGCGTGAAGCAGATCAGGGAAGCCTGAACGACTTCGTGAACTATATCGCACGCTGCGCCGAGCGCACACTGGACATCTACCTGAACACCATAGAGGAACAGGATGTGTTGACTCTATCGGAGGCGTCCCAAATGACGTCCTTCTCCCAGGAATATCTCAGCTTGCTGGCTCGCAGTGGCCGGCTGGCGGCCTTCAAGGAGGGCAGGAACTGGCTTGTCTCTAGGAATGAGCTGGAGAGATATTTGGTGGAAGTTAAAACCAGGGGGAAGCGCTCCTAGAGCTTCATCCACGGGAGCACTATGGTCTTGTCCTTGGGTATGTAGAGCCTCAGCGTCTCGCCGGCCCTGTAATCCCTGTCCGGGGGCGCGTCTATCAGGAGGCTTACGCCCCCCACGCTGATCTTCACCTCTGTGATGGGGCCCACGAAGGCGCTCCACTCTATGGTCCCCTCCACCACGTTGCTGGGCTCCTCGGGCTCCCTCACAGTGAAGTCCTCGGGCCGCAGCACGCATGCGACCTTGTCGCCCTCGGCGATCTTATCGTCGCATGTGGTGACGCCCTCGAAGGTCATGTCTCCTACGCTGACTCTGGTCAGTTCACCGCAGGTATCCACCTTTCCCTCCAGGAGGGTGCCCTTGCCGATGAATGTGGCTATGAACAGGTTCTGCGGCCTGTTGTAGACCTCCTGCGGGGTGCCCACCTGCATTATCTTGCCGTGGTTCTGTATGGCCACCCTGTCGCTGACTGCCATGGCCTCCTCCTGGTCGTGGGTCACGTAGATTGTGGTGATGCCCAGCCTCCGCTGGATATCCTTGATCTCCTCACGCATCTCGACGCGCAGCTTGGCGTCAAGGTTGCTGAGGGGCTCGTCCAGGAGAAGTATGTCCGGGTTTATCACCAGGACCCTGGCCAGGGCGACGCGCTGCTGCTGGCCGCCGCTAAGCTGGTTGGGGAACCTCTCTCCCATGCCGCCCAGGTGGACAAGCTCGATGATGTCCTCGACCCTGGAGTCCACTTCACCCTTAGGCAGCTTCCTTACCTTGAGGCCGTAGGCCACGTTCTCGAGTACAGTCATGTGTGGCCAGAGGGCGTAGTTCTGGAACACCATCCCAGTGTTGCGCCTGAAGCTGGGGAGCTGGGTGACGTCGACGTCGTCGTAGTACACCTTCCCCTCCGTGGGGTACTCCAGGCCGGCCACGATCCTCATGGTCGTGGTCTTCCCGCAGCCGCTGGGGCCTAGGAACGTGAAGAACTCGCCGTCGTTGATCGTCAGGTTCACGTCGTCGGCGGCCAGCACATCGCCGAACCGCTTCGTCACGTTCTCCAGTCTAACTTTAACCATTCATTACACTCCCAGGAACGATGTCTTCTGCTTGAGCACGTACGTCGAGACGGCCATCGCTGATATCTGGACGGCCATGAGCAGGATGCAGAGGCTCGCGCCTATGCTGACCGAGCCCACGGCCGCCAGCCCGTACACGAGCTGGCTTATGAAGAAGGTGATGGGCTGCCTGTCCTCCCTCAGTGC
>DASWLJ010000266.1:0-12885 GCA_036396185.1 Bathyarchaeia archaeon
CACCAGCAAGCAGGGCTTCGTCACCAAGACCTCGCCCAGGGGCAGCCCGGAGCCCGGCGTAAACCCCCTCACCCAGAGCCTCACCGGCAACGCCACCTTCGTGGCCCGCACATTCGCGGGGGAGCCCAAGCACATGACCGAGGTGCTGAAGAGGGCCATCCAGCACAGGGGCTTCGCCGTGGTGGACGTGCTTCAGCCCTGCGTCACCTTCAACAGGGTGAACACATACGAGTTCTACAAGCAGCGCGTCTACAAGCTGGAGGACGAGGGCCACGACGAGGGCGACTTCACAGCAGCGTACAAGCGAGCTCTTGAGTGGGGCGACAGGATACCCATCGGCGTCTTCTACGTGGAGGATCGGCCCACCTACGAGGAGAGCTTCCCGGCCCTCGCCGAGGGGCCTCTCGTGGGGCAGCCCCTCCGGAGGGACCTGTCAAGACTGTTGGCTGAGTTCATGTAGCCCATCTTACCACAATTTATCTTTACACAGCCGAAATATTTACCCATGAGTAAGGTCAGGCTTGTCAGGGGCGAGGAGTTCTATAGCTCCGGGAACAGCGGCGGGGGCCTCCTGTGCCTGGTCGCCTGCTCGTAGGCGTAGGCGTACCCGAGGAGCTGGGACTCGCTGAACAGCGGGCCCACGAGCTGGAGCCCCGCGGGGAGGCCGCCGCGGGTGTACCCCATGGGGACGCTTAGGCTCGGCATCCCCGTGTGCGGGGGTATCCTCTGGCTGTTGTCGCCGTGGGGGCTCTCAAGGTCGCCGATGAGCCTGGGAGGGTTGCTCCACGTGGGGTAGACGAGGGCGTCTACACCCTCGGCGTCCATGGCCTTGACCACCGCGTCCCTGAGCCTGATGTTCCTGGGCTCCGTGTACACGTCGCCGCAGGAGGGGTCCGGCGCCTCAAGCATCTGCTTAAGCCTTTCCGCTATGTAGTCGCTGTAGAGTCCGCTGCCCACGATCTCCCTGAGCGTCCTGTAGGGCGGGTCCCTGAGGGTGGAGAGGTACGCCTCCAGGTCCCTCCTGAATGTGTTGCACCACATGTCGGCATTCAGCTCCTCGAAGCCTGGGACGGTCAGGGGGTCCACCAGCTCGGCTCCGAGTCCACCCAGGTCGTACAGGGCGCGCTCGAAGACCCCCAGCACATCGGGGTCCGTGGTGGGCTGGTCGGTGTAGAATCTGAAAACGCCGACGTGGGCCCCCTCCAGGGCGTCGTCCCTGAGGCCGCCGAGGTAGCTCCTCAGCTTCCTCCCCTTGGACAGAGCGGTCACAGGGTCCGCCGGGTCGTACCCCGCCGTCGCGTCCAGTACCCTCGCCGCGTCCTCCACTGTCCTGCACATGGGGCCCCCCACGTCGTTCCTGAGGTAGAGGGGCACTATGCCGTCGCGGCTGGTCAGGCCGATGGTGCTTCTGACTCCGACGAGGCAGCAGTGGCTGCTGGGGCCGCGTATGCTGTTGCCGGTGTCCGTGCCCATGCCAACTAACCCGAGGTTAGCCGCGACCGCCGCCGCTGTGCCTCCGCTGCTGCCGGCTGGCACCCTTGAGAGGTCGTAGGGGTTCCTGGTGGTGCCCGCGACGCTGCTCTCCGTGAGGTAGGGGCTGAACGCCCACTCAGCCATGTTGCTCTTACCCAGCACCACGGCGCCGGCCTCCCTGAGCCTCCTCACCTGGAACGCGTCGTCAGGGGGCAGCGACCCCTTCAAGGCGAGGCTGCCCGCGGAGGTCTGAAGGTCGTGTGTGTCGTAGTTGTCCTTGACCACGACTGGGACCCCGTGCAGCGGCCTTAGCTTTCCCGTCCTCCTGTACTCCTCGTCCAGGCCGCCCGCCTCCTCCGGCGCCCTCGGGTTGAGGACCACCATGGAGTTGAGGCCGGTGGGCTGGTCGTAGACCCTGATCCGCTCAAGGTAGGCCTCAGTCACCTGTCTACACGTCGTGGCTCCATCGCGGAGGCGCCTGTGGAGCTTCCTCACAGATAGTTCTAGGACTCTCTGCGGCATACCTGTGAAGTAGCTGGCGGGGGTTTATCTCTATGCCCTCGGGCGCCGGCCTGCGTATGCCGGCTGGCGCCTGTGAAGGTTGAGGTTTTCCTCAACCGGGAAAGCTCTAAATCGGCGAAGCCCCTGTAGCTGTCTGTTTACTGGTGCCGGCTTTGGGGGCGAGGGAGTACTGGGGGATGATCAGGGACGTGTTCAGCAACAGGAACATCCTGGCCATCAGCATGACCACCAGCCTCTGGAGCCTGGTACAGCAGGGCTGGCACCCGTTCTGGCCCAAGTACATGTTGGACAACCTTGGCGCCTCCGTGACCATCATCGGCCTCTTCACGGCAATCACGACGGCCGAGCAGCTGCTGTTCCAGCTTCCGGGGGGCATACTGGCTGACAGGTACGGCAGGAAGAGGATCATAGTCTACGGGTCCCTGATCAGGACCCTGTCGCCCCTCATCTACTTCCTTGCGCCCAGCTGGGAGTGGATCATCCCCGCCGCAATCATCAACGGGATGGCTAGCCTCTACAGTCCTGCGTTCTCGGCGATAATCGCCGACAGCCTGCCCGAGAAGAGGAGGGGGGCCGGATACGGTGCGTACAACACCATAACCAACGTGCCAATGATGCTGGGTCCCCTCATAGGGGGTCTGGCCATCGAGGCGTACGGCTACGAGTTCGGCGTCAAGGCTTTCCTCGCCGTCCAGGTCGTTATGGGGCTCGTGATGACGGGCGTGAGGCATATGATCCTCCACGAGACCATCGAGCCCCGGCACAGGGAGACGAAGGCGTCCCTGGTGCCTAAGGCTCAGACCTTCAGGGAGTTCCCGGGGACCATCAAGGTGATGATCGCGGTGGCCATCATAGGTAGCTTCAGCTCGCGGCTGGTGTTCGACCTCATCAACCTGTACGCCCTAGAGGTGCTCAAGCTGAGCCCGGGCCAGCTGGGGCTCATCAACACCGCGGTGGGGGCCACCTCGATGCTTCTGGCGCTGCCCGGCGGGATGCTGAGCGACAGGTACGGCCGCAGGAACAACATAATGCTGGGCCGCACCGTGTCGCCCATCAGCCAGGGCCTTGTGACTCTGGCCGGGGGATTCAACGCCTACTTCGCCGTCAGGGTGTTCAACGCGGCAGGGATAGCCGTGGGCGGAAGCGGCATGGAGGCTGGTGGCCCAAGCTGGAACGCGCTGATAACTGACATAGTGCCGCCTGAGAAGAGGGCCACAGTTATGGGCACCATCGGGACATTGACGGCCGTGGTGGCGGCGCCGGGCTCCGTGCTAGGCGGCTACCTATGGGACACCGTGAGCCCCCAGCTGCCCTTCCAGCTGAGCATGGTCGTGGGATTGATCTCCGCCGCCCTGTTCTGGGTGAAGGTGAGGGAGCCCACCGCCGAGGAGAAGCTGGGCGTGGAGCAGAGAGGCTAGACTACCTTCCAGTAAAGGTTGTTGCCCTTCAGCTCCGTCTTGATCCTCTTGGTCTCGTGGAGGTGGCCTAGGTAGGCCATGACCGTCGTGTGGATCAGGTAGTATTGCTGGACCACGTCCAGGTCGAGGCCGTACCGTGTGCAGAGCTCGGCCTGGACCTGCTCGCTGGTCTTGGGCTCGGAGAGGATGCCGTGGACGTCTTCCAGTATCCTGTTGGTGGCGTCAAGGTTCAGTTGGGCGAGGGGTCTGATATCACCTACAGGCTCCGTGTGGCTGGGCACGTAGAGGCCGTGCCGCGTGTTCATGAGCCGCTTCAGGGTCTCAAGGTGGCTACCCACGTCCTGGACCACGGGGACCCTGTACTTGTCGATGACGCGTTCGCTGAACACCGTGTCGGCGCAGAATAGGACTCCGTCGCAGAGGACGCCGACCTGGTTTGGGCTGTGGCCGGGGAGCGGCACGATCTCCAGCTCCCTGCCTATGATGGTCGCCTTGCCTGGCTGGAGGATGTGGTGGACGGGGCTCGGCTTGGCCATGACGAACCTGTTTCGCAGGCTGCTTATGGGTGCGGCGCCGTGGAACAGGTAGAGGGGCTCAAGGATGGGGTTCTGGATGATGCCTGCCTCCACCTCCGGTGCGTAGACCTGGGCGCCCAGGTTCCTCACCAGGTAGTCGTTGCCGCCGTAATGGTCCGCGTGGCTGTGGGTGTTGATGATGGCCTTCAGCTTCAGGCCCTCGTCCTCCAGGGCCTTCCTGATCTCGCGGCCAGCGTCCTTGTCCAGGCCCGTGTCAACGACGGCCGCCTCGCCGCCCGACTTGATGACGCCGATGTTCACGGCCCCTGGTATGTAGGCTACGCCGTCCGCGATGTCGATTAGCGTCAACTCTTCCACCTTGCCTCCGTATGTTGTGTGGGGCGACTGTTAATGGTTGCCCCAAGGAGCCCTCTGGCTGCGGAGAAGCCGCTGAGAGGGCGGCCACCTAGACGCCCGTCCGCTGAACTGCCCCCTGGAACCGAGTTGCGGCTGCTGGAAACATCTTATAGGGGCTTTCCGGCTACTCGTCTCTGGTGGCTCACTTGAACCCGGTGGTGCGGAAGGTCCTGTACGTGGTCGGGTGGTACCTTGTGTACCCTCAGGCGTGGTACCTGTGGCTGATCCCTGAGCTGTTCACCGGCCCCGAGTACAGGCTGATGCTGGCCGCCATACTGGTCTCCTACGTCATCGGATTACTGGACACATACTTTCGTCCCTTCAGCGAGAGCATACGCGGGGACCTGGAGACGAACCCTGTGTACAACCTGGTGCTGCTGGGGCTCTTCCTGCTGAACCCCCTGTTCGTGGTGGCCGCCTTCAGGGAGGGGCCTGCTGTGGCTCGGCTTCTGCCCTTCTGGGGCAGCCCGCTTGTGTCAGTGGCCGGGATCGCGCTGCTTGTCGTGGGAGGGGCGGTGACGGTGGCGGGTAGGGCGCAGCTGGCAGGGTACGGGTCGGGGGTGCTCCGGATCGAAGAGGGCCAGAGGCTGGTGACGTCGGGTGTGTACGGGGTGATACGGCACCCGATATACGGTGGGGGGCTCATCGGGGTGGTGGGCCTCTACGCCGCGTTCAGGAGCCTTGTCATGCTCGTGGCGGTGACGGCCTTGTACTTCGTGGTGATCAGGCACAGGCTGCTCTTCGAGGAGCGGATGCTGGTGGACGAGTTCGGGGATGAGTACAGGAACTACATGAAGAAGACTAAACGGCTCATACCCTACGTTTACTGAGATTCATGGATGAGGGGTATTGACAACTTGAGTCGAAGAACGGTGCTCCAAACTCTTTTAGCGCCCCTTACCTCCTCCACAGGTGATGCCCATTCCCAAGTTCATAACGGGCTTCAACAAGCACGTGACCAACAGGCTCTTCCTCATCATCGCAGGCTGGCTTGGGCCATTTTCTGTGATTAACCACGTCGGCAGACGCTCCGGCCGCACATACAGGACGCCTGTCCTGACTTTTCCGTCCGGAGAGGGATACGTGGTCGCCCTCACCTACGGGCGGGACGTGGACTGGGTGAAGAACCTCCTATCTGCGGGCCGCGGCGAGGTGGAGCGAGGCGGCCTCAGGGTTCCTGTGCACTCCTTCCGCATAGCATCGTACGAGGAGGAGGGGGGCCTGTTCCCTCTGTGGATTCACCCATCCTTATGGATGATCTCGTTGAAAGACTGCCTCTACATGGAAAAAATGCCTGTATAGACGCCACTCGCCCATCCAAAAATTTACTATCAGTAAACCGTCACTTGAACCATGAGCGCCACCCCAGACATTGAAGCCATAAAGAGGGAGATACTCGGCCTCCACAGGGCCGACATCCAGGCCCACCTGGACGGGGACGTGGAGCACATCGTGCAGGGCCAGTCAAGCGACTTCACCTCAGTCCACAGCGGCGAGGTACGCCGCCCGACCCCCAAGGAGACCCGGGCCGCCCTCACCCGCTACCTAGACAGCACCACGTTCAAAGAGTACCGCGACCTGAGAGACCCCATAGTCGGCGTCTCCCCGGACGGGTCAACGGCCTGGTCCATTGTACAGGTCAAGGTAGCTGGACACAGAGCCGACGCCTCGGAGTCCCCCATCGACTTCACGTGCGCGTGGATCACCCTCTACACCCGACAAGGCGGCGCATGGAAGCGGATAGTCGAAGCCTCCACATTCAAACAGTAGCTGGGCACAGCCATAAGCGGCAGAGAAACGCCGATAATCTTCGAAAACATAGGAGCCCTAAACATCAAGCGCAAAGTAGACACATCCAGCCGAGGCTCTCCCCCTAGATTTATTTAAATATAAATTTGCTGACGTTTAGGTTAAATGCCCTATTGCCCCCACTGCGGTCAGCAGTTATTAGAAGGAGCCAGGCACTGCGACAAGTGCGGCGAAGCCCTCCTCCACCTGGACAAGGCCGTTGCACAGAGAAGCCTCCCACAGCACCTCGCAGAGGCCGCCCGCTTCACAGCGTCCAACCCAACGGTGCTCGTACCTGAGGCCATGGCCGGAGCCCTCAAACTAACCATGGGCTGGACCATTATGCTTCTAGGCACACTATTTGATGTAGAGAGCCTGTACGAGTACATCTACCCCCAGCTATCCACCGTAGCCTACACCGTACAGGACACCCCTGACATCCCGCCCGGGTTCTGGCTCTTCGGCCTATCCATCATACTCGTGCTCATCGCATACACGGCCCTCTCAGGTATGTTCACATTCACGGCCGTCCACATGGTGTGGACGGGAGTAAAGACGGGCCACGTGAGCCTGGGCGGCTCCGCGAGGTACGTCCTGGGAAGGTTCTGGGGCCTCATCCTGGCCGTCGTCCTGGGCAACCTCCTATGCCTAACCGTCGTCCTCGTCCCGGCCGTCCTCTTCATGTACGCCGCCATGGTCGTGGACGACACAGGCATCAGAGAAGGCCTCTCCAAGGGCTTCGCGGTCACCATGAAGCGGCTGGCAGCCTCGACGGCCATCGTCATCATCTACCTTGGGCTCCAGCTAGCCTTCGACCTCATCCCCCACGTGGGAGAGATACTCTTCAGCGTACCAGCCACGATAATCACCGTGGCCATCATAAACGTCTACGCCGCAACCAAGTAACAAGAACCCGCTAAAAGCACCCCTGAAAATGGAGTTACCGACCACTGGGAACCACGTGGTTACTGGAGGATGTGAGTATCTCGTTCAAATTTATAGTGATAATGTAAAATTTATAAGCGCACCATCCGCCATGGTACCCTATACAGCTCCTGAAAGTCACGCGTGTGTGGTGATATGGAGGATAAGATACGGTTCGTAAGGGACACGCTGTCCCATTACTACACGGTAGAGGACGTGGCCACCTTCGCCACAACCATGCTGTTCTCGGTGATACCCACCGACAAGATCGCCCTAGCCGTCGTCGAGGGCAGCGTCCTCAAGTCGGTGAGCACCATCGGGAAGCGGGTGATCATGGACCTGAGCCTGGACCAGAGGAGCATAAACGCCCGCACAGTCAAAGCCAGGAAAACCCAGCTTGTGAACGACACGCGGAGGGACCCCGACTACTTCCCTGGAAACGGTAGCGACAGCTTCACCATGCTCTCGGAGCTCTGCGTCCCCTTGATCCACGGGGGGAAGGTCCTGGGCACCATCAACTTCGAGAGCAGGCAGCCCGGGCGCTTCACCGAGGAGGACACAGAGGCGGCGGAGGCCATCACGAGGGAGGTCGCGACAGCCGTACACAGGGTGCTGAGCCATGAACCACCCAAGATGGGCCTGCAGACCTATTACATGGCGAGGACCCGCTCGTCGCTGGACAGGTTCCACGAACTGCTCAAGGTCGTCCAAGGCGGCGAGTCCGTGGCCAACAAGATACTGAACAGGGCCGCGATCCCGTGGAAGCCGGGGAAGGAGATGATAGACGACCTCGTGGCCAAAGGGTACCTGGCCAGGGAGCAGGTGTCGGCGTCGAGACACGCCTACAGGATAACTGAGGAAGGCGTCAAGGCCCTGAAGAACTACGAGAATATCGTCAAGAACCTCATCATATGACGCATCTCACCAGACCCTGCCTTCAACTCCACCCAGTTCCCCCCTAAAAGAATGCTTTTACGTAACCACTGTGAACCACGTGGTAGCCCGGGGGAGGTGGCATATCTCGTTTAAATTTATCGTGATTATATTAAATTTTAACCCCCCCCCCGAAAACGATGGACGATGGGGATGATTATGAGTGTAAGTGGCTGAACCCCGTTGCTCAGGGTTGTAGCCAAGGGATAATTGGGCTGAAGAAGATAGACTAGTTGAGAGATTCAGGGAATATGGAAACCAACTAGTGTGGATTTGTAAAAACTGTTAATTACCTTCAAAATGCACTATCTTTTTTGATGGAAAGCTTTGAAGGAAATGAGTGAGAGAAGATTCCGAGAGAAGCTTGAAGCCCTGAACATGCACGCCAAGGAGGTGGCCTCAGCGGGTACACCGCAGGATGTCGCCGAACACACCCTGCGTATCGTTAAAACCGTTCTCGGCTACGACCTCGGGACCTTCGGATTCGTAGAGGGAGACGATGTAACGTTCGTCGCCTCGACGGGTTTCGTAGGTTTCAAACCCCTGACCATGAGCCTCAGAGGCCCAGGCATAACCGTGAGAGCGGTCAGAACGGGCGAGACGCAGCTCGTCCCCGAGGTGGAGAACGACCCCCAGTACGTAGGCGCCCTCGGGAAAGCCCTCGGCATCCGCCTCCACTCTGAACTAGACGTGCCCGTCAAGGTCGACGGCGATGTCGTCGCCGTCATAAATCTAGAGGCGGAGCAGCCAAACTCTTTCACCGAGAACGACCGCCTCCTCCTAGAGGTCTTCTCACAGCACGTCTCATCCGCCCTTCAGCGGATAAGGCAGCTGGAGAAGCTCAGGGAGTCCGAGGAGCGGTACCGGACCCTCGTGGAGAACTCGCAGAACGCTATCTCGGTCACGGTAGAAGGTATGATCGTTTACGCTAACAAGAGGAGAGCGGAACTCGCAGGAAAAGACGATCCATCCGAATTGGTTGGGACAAGCGCCTTATCTCAGATGGCAGAGGAAGACAGGGAGTCTATAGTTAAGAGAATGGAGGCGAGGAAGAGAGGTGATAAGCTTCCATTAAAATACGAGTTCAGGATGTTGAGGGCGGATGGCAGCGTCAGAGACATCGTAGGATACAGCTCAGAAATTAATTATCAAGGTAATAACGCTGTGCAACATGTGCTCCACGATGTCACTGAACAAAAGCGCTACGAGATCATGCTGGAGGCTCTTCACAGCCACGCTTCGGACCTGAGTAAGGCTGAGACAGTCGAGGAGATTGCAGAGGAGACACTTGACTGCGTTGAACGAGTTATCGGCTTCAACGTAGGCAGCTTCTCGGTCGTTGAAGGCGATATGCTCCGCCACATCAACATTATAGGCGTCGAGGCAATCGGGGTTTTCGAGATACCTCTTGATGGACGCGGCGTCACCGTGAGGGCTGTCAGGACAAGTGAGACACAGCTCGTGCCGGACTGCAGAGAGGACGAGGACTTTGAGCCGGGTTTAGCAGCCGGAATATTCGAATCTATGTCCGAGCTCGCAGTCCCCGTGAAGGTCTCAGGAAACGTCGTGGCCGTCATTAACGTCGAGAGCACGAGGCTGGACGCCTTCACCGAGAACGACAGGAAGGTGCTGGAGATCCTGGCGACCCACGTGGCCTCCGCCTTCTCACAGATAAAGGCGAGGGAGCAGCTCATCGCCGAGCAGGCGGAGAAGACGAAGGAGCTCCTGGATGGGATAAACAGGATGGCCAGCATGGTACGCCACGACACTAAGGGGCCCCTTCAGACCATCAGGAACGCCACGTACCTCCTTAGAGAGCAATCGGAAAGGGCGCCTGAGATAGCTGATATGATAGATCAGAGCGTCGACTACGCGATGAAGATACTCGACGACCTCAAGAGCCCCATGTCCCCAGCGGAGCTCCAGAGGAACTTGGTGAACATAAACGATCTCGTTGAACAGAGCCTATCCTCCATTAGCTTTCCCTCAAACATACGCGTCGAGAAGCACTTCAGCGACGAGTTCTTAGCCTTGACGTTAGACTCGGCTAAGATGAGGCGCGTCTTCGACAACTTGATCAAGAACGCGGTTGAGGCGATGCCCGAAGGGGGCGCTCTCATGACGGATGTCTCAAGGGATAGAGATGTGGTGAGGATTACTATACGGGACACGGGTGTCGGTATCCCGAAACGAGACATGCCGATCCTGTTCAGCCCCTTCTACACCAAGCGTGGAGGCGCAGGACTCAGCCTGGTCTTCTGCAAGCAGGTGGTGGAAGCACACGGCGGAACCATCGAAGCGACTTCGACGCCGAGGAAGGAGACCAAGTTCAAGATCGCTCTTCAGATAAACTAGAGGGTTTCGATAAACCCTGGAGATCCAGTCATGAAAAGGGTTAGAGTTTAAATTTTTATTCTTCTTCCAGTGTTCTTTGTATTTGTTTTATGAGCTTTCCTATTTTCATTCCTTTTAGTGTGAGGGCTGTGTGTATCTTTTTTATTCATAATTCTTCGCGCGCTAATCAGCATAGCTTCCAAGCCTCTGCCGCACACATGCTCATGGTGAGCGCTTCTTCCACTCCCGATGAGTTTCTTAAGGTGTTAGGGTAGGAGCGTTTGCGCACACCCTTTCAAAGTGCGCGGCTTTCATTGGACTCAAGAAACTTGGGGTTCGTTGATTGACAACAAGTCAGACAACATCTTCACAGGACAGTCCGCGCCCAGAAGGCGCTCAACAATTGCATTAATATCGTTCATTTCTAAACGAGGAGAATGGATAAATCAGAATGGTTAGACTTGTTTCACCGGGGCGGCTGGAGCCCACCTGCCCACTGACTCGATCCCGTCCTTCATGCTAGCCTCTGACTCGTAGCCCTCGCTTGTGCCTATGGTCTGCTTATTCGCTGCCACAAGCTTGAACCTGTACTTACCCGCCTTATCGACGCTGGTCACGTACCGTTCCTTCTTGGAGGCGTTCTCCTTCACCGAATCGACGCCGTTCATGCACTCGGTTTTGGATGTGTAGCCTTCGCTCTGGAGGATAACTTTGCCGTTAGGCGCCTTGAGCCTGAACCTGTACTCGCTTTTCTGATCCTTGTAGACCTCAAAAACTCCGTTCAATGTAGATCAAACACAATAAGGCAATAATAATTAATAAAGGATACTAAAACAGGGAAAAAGATAATTAGAATATTTTTATGGGTGATAACGAAAAAATATTTTAAAGTTTAGAAGTTTACAAAGAAGCCACTTGTACAACGTACTTGTTATTCACGGTTTATATTGCGGTGCAAGCGTGGAACATAGGTTCATAAAGGGGAACAAGTTGAGGTCAGGTAAGTTGCGAGGGCCAAATGGTTTATAAATATTCATTCCAAAAAAATACATAGGTAGGTAATAAAATGGATCTGTTCTGGACCGTGGCTGTGGTTCTCGTGGTTCTCTGGCTACTTGGGTTGATTGGCGGTGTGGGAGGTCAGTTAATCCACATATTGTTAGTGATCGCAGCAATTGTTGTGATCATTAGACTTATTCAGGGAAGGAATTTAGTTACGGGTAGATAACTGTACGGTGAATCGTGGATGAAAACGCCTATGTGATGGTGAAGACGTGATGTCACTCGACCTTTGCTTGACCATGTTGTCTTCATTACTTCTAAGCCAAGTTGGGAGCGGCGTAGAGACCATAGTGGCAGCAGGCGTCCTCGTTTTAATCGGTGTAATAATCATCATGATGGTCGGAGCTCTACTCTTCTTTCTCCCCGCAGCTGTCATAGCCGGTGTTGTGTGGCTCTTAACGGGTAATGAACTCTATGCCGGTTTAGCCTTCCTCGCCGTAGCTGTTCTCTCTATAACTAGGAAAAAATAAAGTATCTATCGAAACCCATTTTTTGCGCTACCCTGTCCTACCTAGCTCCGGGCGACTGGTCCTAGATCAGGATGCAAAGTTCTTATCAGCCAAAATTAATGCTACAGATGCGTGGTGATCCTGGTTGGCCTCTGCCCTCAATAACATAAGGATAGTTGACCTCACTCAGCACCTCTCAGGCCCGTTCTGCACGATGCTTCTGGCAGACATGGGCGCCGAGGTCTTCAAGGTGGAGCCCTCCTGGGGCGACGCCTCCCGCACATCCGCCCAGTACCCTACAGTGGAGGGGCATAACACGTACTTCATGTATGTTAACCGGAACAAGAGGAGCGTCGTGCTGGACCTGAAATCCGGGAAGGGCGTGGAGGCCCTGAAGAGGCTCGTCAAGGTCTCGGACGTCGTCGTCGAGAACTTCAGGCCGGGCGTGATGGACAGGCTCGGCATAGGATACGAGGCGCTGAGAGAGATTAACCCAGGGATCGTCTACGCGTCCATCTCGGGCTTCGGGCAGGACGGCCCCTATGTCAGGCGGCCGTCCTTCGACATCATCGCCCAGGCCATGAGCGGGTGGATGTGGCTCAACAGCCGGGAGACCCGGGGCCTTGACAGCCGGGCATCACTCGTACCTTCCTGCCTGGCCGGAAGCCCGGGGGACACCATCCCAGGCGTCTTCTGCGCCCTCAGCATCCTGGCGGCGCTGCTCCACAGGCAGGCCACGGGCCGGGGGCAGAGGATCGACGTAGCCCAAGCAGACGCCCTGATGTCCGTCTCGGGGCTGAGCCTAATCAGATACATCTACTCGGGCGGCTCCGCCGACGAGCGGGCCCGCAGGCCCCCCACCCAGATCCACGGGGTCTATGAGGCCATGGACGGGTACGTGGCCCTCCGCGTAATCGGAGACGAGGCGATAAAGTCCGTGGCTGAGGCGACAGGCGTAGACGTCGACGAAGTCAACCCTTCCTCATGCGCCCTGCGAGACTGGTTCAGGCAGAGGAGCAGAGACCAGATAGTGGAGCTCCTCGCCGAGAA
>DASWLJ010000267.1:0-5426 GCA_036396185.1 Bathyarchaeia archaeon
CTGAGCGTAAGCCCGTGAAGTCGGGTGAGCCGACCGTGTGCTTCCTGGGTAGGCTGGACCCGGAGAAGAACCCTGAGGGGCTGATGAGGCTGGCCAGGGGTTTCCCCGGCGTCAGGTTCATAGTGGCGGGCAGAGCCCAAGATGAGAAGAGGGACAGGCTGGTCAGGGGGTTGCTAGGCGGCTACCGCAACGTAGAGCTGAGGGGCTTCGTGGACGGCCCCGAGAAGGATGGGCTGCTTGACGAGTCGTGGATACTCGTCAACACCAGCCATGTGGAGTGCCTGCCGGTCGCGTTCCTTGAGGCCGCGGCCCACAGGTGCGCCATCCTCAGCCGACACGACCCCGACGGCTTCTCCTCCCGGTTCGGGTGCCGCGTGGATGCGGACGGCTACGAGGCGGGTCTCAGGTGGCTCCTTGAGGATGAGCGCTGGAGAGGCAAGGGCGAGGCCGGGTTCAGGTACGTCTCGGAGGTCCACGAAGCGGGGAAGGTGGTCGGCCTCCACCTGGAGCAATACAAACGGATACTGGAGGAGAGGGAGGCTACTCCTCGTCCATGGACTTGAGCTCCGTGACGCCGATCATCTCGAAGTCCAGAGGGAATATTGGGCGCCTGATGTGCTTGAAACCGAACCCGGCCAGCCTGGGGCTCGTCAGGCCGGGGGTGTCCAGCTCTATGATCTCCTTGGCTATGGGCTCGTGTACGGCCCTGTAGTGGACGCTGCTCTTCACCACGATGAACAGCTTATCGGTGGGCTCTATGCCCAGGCTCCTATAGAGGTTGAGGTCAAGGGGCTGCAGCCGCTTTGTTGTCACGATGACATCGTTGCCTCTTATGTTCAGCACGGCTGTGGCGCCCATGTCTGACTCCGAGCCTGTCCCCATCGGCCCCTTCACTATGTACTTGCCCTCGGACAGGGTCTTCACCCTTCCCTTAATGTGAAGAGGTTTGCCGTGCAGGTTATCTGTATGCCCACCCAGGTCCACCTCCACCTCGTTGCCGACTCCGACCCTGGACGCCTCGGCCACGGCACCCGGGTCCCAGATGAGGGCCACGACTCCGCCCGTGAGGCCCATCTCGATTATAGCCTTCAGGACGATTGTGCCGTCCTCGGGGGTGCCTCCTCCCGGGTTGTCGCCTATGTCGGCCAACACTATGGGGCCCTCCTTGGCCGACTTCACGCGCCGGAGCGCTTCCCCCACGGGCGTGGGTTTAACAAGGAACTCTCTACGTAGGCTCCACGCGGTGTCACTCAGCTCCTTGGCCAGCCTGTCGGCCAGGGCCTGGTCGTTGTTGGTGTGAACTATGAAGCTCATCCCCGCCTCTGGTATGTCGCTCCACGGGAACCCTGCGGCCACCGTGATGGCCTCGACACCCTGCATCGCCTCCATCCTGTGGGCCTCCTCTATGAGCCTCTTCATGGGGTAGACGCCTGTGAACTGGACCTGGAGGGCTGGGAGCATGGGGGGCTGGGCGAAGCCCCTCGTGGGCTTCAGCTTCCCCTCCAGCATCTTCCTGGTGAGGTTCACGGCCTCGACGCCCCTGTCGTAGCCGTCCACGTGCGGGTAAGTGTCGTAGCCGATTAGTAGGTCGGCGTTCTCCACCATCTCCTTGGTGTAGTTTGCGTGGAGGTCCAGGGTGGCGACTAATGGCCTCTTACCCATTATGGTGCGGGCCTCCTTCAGTATCTTGCCCTCTATGTCTGGGTATTCCTCGCTGACGCCGGCGCCGTGGAGGTGCAGTACGGCTGCGTCCACCTTGCCCGCCTTCTTCATGCCACTCAGCAGGTCCTCGAGAATCTTGTCGAACGCCTCCTTCGTGATGGTGCCTGACGGCGTGGCCGAGGCGTGGACAGTGGGTATGACCTCGAAGCCGTTCAGCCTGCACCCGTCGATGATGCCTCCGGCCTCGGTCTTGGTGCCCTCGAAGTGCTGGAAGACCTCGTTGCCGTAGAAGAGGTGCCTCTTCTTGAACTCTTCTATATCCGTTCTGATGTTGGACAGGACGTTGGTCTCGTGGGACACGGTCCCTGTGACGATCCTCATGGGATGAGATCGATGTTCAGGGGGGATAACGTTAACGGTTATAGAAGAAGCGGCTCAGGTCCATCCCCTTCTCCGGCTCACCCTCGGCCCTGGGCAGAACCTTCTCAACGTTCAGGAGGAACCTCTTCATCTCCAGGCCCCCGCCGAAGCCCCCTATGCCGCCGTTGCCCCAGACAACCCTGTGGCAGGGGATCACTATGGACAGCGGGTTCTGGCCCACGGCGTTGCCAACGGCCCTGGACGCAGACGGTTTACCCATGTCCCGCGCTATGAGGCCGTAGGACGTGAGCTTCCCATAGGGGACCTTGTATATCTCCCTCCAGACCCTCTTCTGGAACCCTGTCCCGCGCAGGTCGAAGGGCTCACCGTAGCTCAGCCGCTTACCTTTAAAGTAATCCTCAAGCCACGCGCTGAGCCCATCCAGCTTCCCGGGCCTGTACTCAGGCTCAACGTCCACCTGTCTGCCCAGCTCCTCCAGGAACCTGGCCTCGGCGCTGGACAGGTTGAGCCTTATGAGCCCCTCCGCGCTGGTGGCTGTCCAGATCTTGCCCATCGGCGTATCTATATCGCTGTAATATATCTTCTCCATGAACCCACCTTTGAGCCGATTAACTGAGAGATCAGAGTTGTCGCGTGAGCTTAAAATAGTGTTGGCGTCGTCCTCGCCACGCAGGATAGGACTAATGAGGCAGATAGGGATAGAGTTCACGGCCGTGGACCCCGGCGGAGACGAGTCCAGCGTCCACCCTGACCCGCGGGTGAGGGTCATGGAGAACGCGCTTGCGAAGGCGTCCAGGGTGGCTGAGGTGCACAGGGACGCCGTCGTCATAGGTGCTGACACCGTGGTCCACATCGGCGGCGTGATCCTGGGCAAACCCTGTTCAGAGGGGGACGCTGCCGAGATGCTTGGGCGCCTATCAGGCAACGTGCACAAGGTCTTCACGGGGGTCTGCGTCATCCACCCTACAAGGGGCGTGGTGTCTGACTGCGAGGAGTCCCTGGTTCACATCAGGAGGCTGTCGGAGGGCGAGATCAGGCGCTACGTCCAGAGCGGGGAGCCCATGGATAAGGCGGGCTCATACGCGATCCAGGGTCTGGGAGCCATCTTCGTCGACAGGGTGGTGGGGTGCTTCCACAACGTCATCGGTTTGCCCTTGGCGCTGCTGTCCAGGATGCTGCTGGGGGTCGGTGTTGACCTGCTTGACCTTGGGCTCCGTGACGCGAGGGCTGATCTAAATAGAGATATATAGTCTATAGAATATCTATAAATTACGTTTTTAACTATACAGTACAGTAAATAGCTGCATTGGCTGAGAAGTATAAGAACGCATTAGGCTCAATAATATCTATATACTTCTTCGTTTCAGCCATCGTCCTCATCAAGGACTCGGCCAAGATCATGGGCGAAGCCCTGGCTGAGAAGATAGTGCTGCTCATAAGGGACACCACCAGCGCCGTATTCGCTGGCTGGATATCCACAGCCCTCCTCCACAGCTCGGGTGCCTTCGACAGCATCATGGTCGCATTCACGTCCAGCGGCGTCATGCCCCTGAACCTGGCCGTGGCAGCCATCATCGGGGCCGAGATAGGCACAACGGTCACCCCTTTCCTCATATCAGTCATCGGGAGGATGAGGGGCGACAGGGCGAGCGAGGCAAGCTTCAACGTGACGATGAGCCACGTCCTCTACAACCTCTTCACCCTCGCCCTCTTCTACCCCCTTGAACTATTCTTTGGGCTATTCACCAACGTCGCGGTCCAGGGCAGCTACATCTTCGTCAAGCTGCCGTGGCTCAACGCCATCCCGGACATCTTGGACGTGGCGACGCCCTGGGTCGGCCCACTCCTTGAACGCATCCCCCCCTGGGCGGGGATCGCGTTGGGCGCGCTTCTCCTGATCGTGGCTCTGGGCGCCGTGGAGAAGTACATGACCGCCATATTCAGCATGCCCCGTAGCTGGAACCTGATAAGGTCGACTTTCATGAGGCCCGGGAGGGCGTTCGCGGCGGGGTTCCTGTTCACGGTGCTCGTGCCCAGCACGACCGTGATGGTGTCGCTGCTGGTTCCCTTAGCCACAAGCGGAGTCATAAGGGCGGAATACTACATCCTGCCGTACATTCTGGGCGCCAACATAGGCACCGTGTTCGACGTGATGATCGCGGCCCTCGCCACTGGGGACCCAATAAGCCTCGGCGTTTGGCTCGTGCACCTCTCCATTAACCTAGTCGGCGCATTAATTTTTATGCCTTTATTGAAACCGTTCTCAGGTTTAACTAGGAGAGTTGCCAGATTCGTGTCATCGTCCCCCAGGGTCGCCCTCGCGGTGACAGCCGTTTTCCACATAATACCTGCATCCATTATACTGTACTACTATTTGTCTATGTGAGTGTGCTGTAAGAAGGTATATAGAATAGTAACGCGAAATAATGATGGCTAAAAAATGTCGAAGAAGATATTCGGCTGGTTCGCTCCCAAGAGAGGCGTGAAGGTGCTCCAGATGGTGGAGAAGCACCTGGAGATGACTCAGCAGGCGGTGGAGTCCCTCAGCGACATGATCGAGGCCGCAGCCGAATGCAAGGAACAGCTGTGCAAGAAAGCCTTCATGGATGTGAGCCGCCTCGAGATGCAGGCGGACGAGCTGAGGAGGCAGATGGTGGAGGAGCTCACCATGAGCGAGATGTTCCCCGAGGAGAGGGACGACCTCATGGAGCTGGTCCGCGCAGTGGACTGGGTAGCCGACTGGAGCAAGGAGGCCGCCAGGATACTGAACGTCATCCCCTTCGATAAGGCGCCCGACGAGATCAAGACGGCGACGCTGAACATGGTGAGGGCGGACGTGGACTGCGTGAAGGTGCTCACGCAGTGCATAAAGGCTCTCCCCAAGAACCCCAAGGAGGGCCTCAGCCTGGCCAACGAGGTGGAGATGCTGGAGGAGAGCGTCGACGACCTCTACAGCACGGTGAGGAAGCACTTCGCGGTGATGGAGTTCCCCGGGTTCACCGTGGGCGCCTTGATCCTGCTCAACGAGTTCTTCGACGCCCTGGAGACCATAGCCGACTGGTGCGAGAACACGGCCGACATAGTTAGGGCTATCGCGGTACGTGAGCACTAGATAAAAGGGGAAGAAAAATTATCCTTTCGGGGGTTCTAACCCTCGACGGTGATGGCCTGGTTGGGGCAGGCGTTGACGCACGCCATGCACATTATGCAGTCGTCGGCGCGGACTGGGTCAGACTTTCCGTCAACCATCTCGTACACGTTCATGGGGCAGATGTCTACGCAGACGCCGTCTCCATCACACTTCTTCTTGTCAACTGTGACTGTGGGCATTCTTACTCCACTCCCCTTTACCTGTCCTAGAGTTTTTTAAACCTTTTCCGGCC
>DASWLJ010000268.1:0-3711 GCA_036396185.1 Bathyarchaeia archaeon
GAGATCAAGGCACTCCTCGAACTCGTCTAAGGTTAACTGTTCCTCGGCCAAGGCGAGCAGCAGAACACCGACAGTGCCCATGGACCTGACCCCGAACACCTGAGCCGTCGCGGAGGCACCCCTCTCGTCGACTAAGAGTCTGGCGTCCAGTCTTCGGGCTAAGAGAATCGCCTCGGCTTCACCTAGGTGTATGCCGGAGACCTTGGCCAGGGCCGAAGCCAGGCCCTCCTCCTCCTCCTCCTCCTCCTCCTCCTCCTCTGAAACCTTCACCCAGCCCTCCTCCACGGCCCCCTTAATGGAGATGGAGTCCGCGGACTGCCCGGAGGCGGTCTCCATTTTCACCTTTTCCGGGATGGCGACCTCCCCGAAGAGAAACCTCAGGAGCGACAGCCTGTTGATCTTGGAGAGCCAGATGAGGGGGCTGCTATTGCTCACCGCTCGCTCTCCGCTTGACATACTCCAGGTCACGGTCCAGGTCTTCCTGCGTGTAGGGTACGGGTATCTTCTTCTCCCTCGCGATCTCCATCATCTCGCGCAGGGAGACGCCCGCGGTCTCGGAAGCCTTCCACAGGGTCACTTTTCCGTCACGGTAGTCCTGGACCGCCTCATCGATCCTTCTCTGCCGGAGGGCCGCGTCCAGCAGGCGCCTGATCAGCTCTGAGCGGTCGACCTTCTCCTTCTCGGCGATCGCCCCTATCTCCTCAAGTGTCCTCCGCGGGAGCCTCGTGGTCACTGTTTCGAGAGACATCCGATGATCGTGTACAATAGAATCTTTTGCACACGTAAATGGTTTTCGCTCCAAGGCACGAACAAGTGTTATGCAGTAAACTACTCCCCACCCACATGCACGCGGAGAAACAGATGGTAGCGAGGGGTAGATTTGAACTAAACCGTAACTCTATAACTACGCTATCGAATGCACGAATTTTAGTCAATGTTAAATATCTTTCAAGCTAGGTCCAAGTGAGGTCTAGTCTGACTTAATAGACAGCATCTGGGCCGAAGATCATGATCATAATGGGCTGGTGCAAATGGAGATCATTCCTATAACCTCTCACTACATCTTCGGAGTGAACGCCTACCTCCTGAAAACCGGGGCAGGGTACTTCCTGATAGATACTGGTATAGCGAAAAAAAGAGAACAGCTTGAGAAGAAGCTGCAGGAGGCCGGTTGTCGGCCGGGGGATCTGAAGTTGATCATCATCACTCATGGTCACCTGGACCACGTAGGCAATACTGCTTATCTGAGGGATAAGTATGGGGCAAAGGTTGCCATGCATAGGGGTGACTATGGGATGGTTGAGAGCGGGGACATGTTCGTTGACGCGGAGGGCGGCGTAATGATCGGGCTGGTCGGCTTCCTGATGAAGGTCCTCGGCCTCAGCGACTACGAGAGATTCACCCCGGACACGTATTTTGATGATGGCCAGGACCTCTCCGCCTACGGGCTGGATGCAACCGTGATCCACTTCCCGGGGCACTCCAAGGGCTCAATAGGCGTCTTGACGGCCGGCGGCGACCTCTTCTGCGGCGACCTGCTCGTCAACACGGGCAAACCGGCGAAGAACACGTTGATCGACGACTCGGCTGAGTACGAGGCGAGCGTCGAGAGGCTGAGAACCCTGGAGATAAAGACCGTCTACCCCGGGCACGGAAAGCCGTTCCAGATGCAGCAGTTCAAGTGGCCTGAGACCGGCTGAGCGATGATCCTGGGGAAGATGCCCCGCCGACATGCGTCTCACCACGCCTCTGAGCGCCACGAAAACAATATAATGCATGGTACGAAAGCCTACCACAATGAAGGCTCTAGTCATCTACGACACGTTCTTCGGCAACACGGAGCAGGTAGCCCGCGCCATCAGCGACTCCCTGGGAGCGGAGAGCACCGCGATCCGCGTAGGCGACGCCAACCACGAACAGCTAACCGGCCTTGACCTACTGATAGTGGGCTCCCCCACGAGGGCGTTCAGGCCGACGAAGCCCATCAGCGAGTTCCTGGACAAGATCCTCCGCGACGGCCTTAAGGGCGTCAAGGTGGCGGCCTTCGACACCAGGATGTCCACGGCCGAGGTGAAGTCAGCCGTACTGGGAGTAATGGTGAAGATATTCGGCTACGCTGCCAAGCCCATGGCGGACAAGCTGGTGAAGAGGGGAGGGGAGCTTGTTGCTCCCCCTGAGGGCTTCATCGTGAAGGATTCGGAGGGGCCGTTGAGGGAGGGCGAGCTCGAGCGGGCCTCTGCCTGGGCCAAGAGGATCACCGGCGCTGAGTAAGTGACCGAGCTACTTTAATACCATGGCACGCTTCAGACGACTCAAACGAGTGAAAGAGCCTCCTCGAAGTCTCTCGCGAGGTCGTCGAAGTCCTCTATACCGATGGAGGCGCGCACAAGGCTGTCAGTGATCCCCATGGACTCCTTCTCCTCCGGGGACAGGCTCCCGTGCGTCGATATGGTGGGGATGGTCGCGATGGTGTCAACGCCGCCGAGGCTCGTGGCCAGCTTCACCAGCTTCAGGTGGTCGAACAGGCGTGTGACCTCGTCCAGGCCGCCCTCGACCTCGAATGCGAGGAGGCCGCCGAAGCCCTTCATCTGCTTCTTGGCGAGGGCGTGCTGCGGGTGGCTGGGGAGGCCGGGGTAGTGGACCCTCCGTATCTTGGGGTGGGACTCCAGGAGCCTCGCCAGGCTGAGGGCGTTCTGGTTCTGCCTCTCGACTCGGAGCGCCATGGTCTGCATACCCATCACCAGCAGGAAGGCTGCGAAGGGGTCGAGGGTCTGCCCGTACTGGCCGCGCATGTGCTTGATGGCCCGGATGCGCTCCCTAGTGCTGACGGCCACGCCGCAGACGGCCTGGTGGTGACCCGAGATGGACTTGGTGGCGCTCTCCACGATGATGTCCACCCCCATCTCTAGGCCCCTCTGGTTCATGGGGGAGGCGAAGGTGTTGTCAAGGACCGTCGTGAACCCGTGCCTCCTGGCGATCTTCACCCCCTCGGCGATGTCGACCAGCTTGAGCGTCGGGTTGGTAGGGGTTTCGAGGTAGAGGAGCCTCGTCCGCTCGTTGACGAGGCCCTCAATCTCGCCGATGTTGGCGGTGTCGAAGAAGCGCGTCTTCACCCCCATCTTCTCGTGCAGGAGGTGGAAGAAGTGGAGGGTCTCCCCGTAGAGGTCCCTCTGGGCGAGTATCTCGTCTCCCTGCTGGACGAGGCCCGTGATCGTGGACGTGATGGCGGCCATGCCGGCCGAGAAGACGGCGGCGTCCTCGCCCCCCTCGACGGCGGCTATCTTCAGCTCAGCCGCCCTCTGCGTCGGGTTCCCCGTGCTCGTGTACGTGTAGCCCGGCTTCCTGTGCCGGTAGCGCGCGATCAGCTCGCCGACGTTTGGGATGGCGTAGGTCGTCGTCTGGTATATGGGCGTGGCTATGGCGCCGTGGGCCGGGTCAGGCTCGGTCCCCACGTGAACGCACTTCGTGGAGGGACCGAGGCTCTTCTCGTCAATCATCTACTTCACAGGGAATTGCATCCAATAGTCCACCTAATTAATCCATGTTTCATGTGCACGAGTTATCTGGATCAAGCTTACGCCCAACCCTGCCAGCATGATAATAATATTATAAAAAATGAACCGGGGAGTAGATTTGAATTACCGACCTTGGGGTTACGAGCCTCACTGACTAATCTGCCTCCATGTTTATTCATGAGAACAGCATATCTTG
>DASWLJ010000269.1:0-5948 GCA_036396185.1 Bathyarchaeia archaeon
CGGGCAGTACGGGCCCTACAGGACGAGGGCGTCCTTCGACGTCGTCGCCGAGGCCATGAGCGGCCACACGCGCCTCACCGGGGACCTGGTCGACCCCGAGGGCCCGCCCCTCAACATGGCCATGAGCTACGGCGACCTCGGCCCCGGGACCATGGCCGCCTACTGCATAATGGGGGCCATAAGGAGCAGGGACAGGACGGGGGCCGGCCAGATGCTCGACGTCGCTCAGGCCGACTGCATGACAGCCCTGAACCCGGCCATCACAGAGTACTCCATGACCGGCCTCCTCCCCTGGCAGATCCGGGAGATGTACCCCATGACCCACATAAGCGGCATCGTGGAGGCCAGGGACGGGTACATCCAAGTAGCTGGATACAGGCCGAAGGCCCTCGACGCACTGAAGGAGAGGCTGGGCGTGGAGGAGGTGACCATAGACGCGGTCAGGGATATGGTCAGAGACATGACCCGGGACGAGGCGGTCCGGTACTTCGTGGAACTGGGGATGCCCGTCGCCCCCGTCTACCAGGTAAACGAGTGCATGGAGGACCCGCACCTCAACGAGAGGGGTATGTTCTTCCACGTCGAGCACCCCAGGGCCGGGCAGATCAGGACGGTGAGCTTCCCCGTCAAGTTCTCGGAGACCAAGCCCGTGGCGCGCTCGGCCGCCCCGCTCCTAGGCCAGCACAACAGGGAGGTGTTGGAGGGGCTCCTAGGGTACGACGGCGGCCGCGTGGAGGAGCTGGAGAAGGGGGGCGTCATCTACACTGATAAGTAGAAAGTATACGATGATGAATGTTCTCTACTCTCCTCCTCAGTGAGCATAACCTTATCCTCACCTCAAACTCACACTATTCCTGTGAACGATGATGGTTGAAGTCGATACGATCCTGAGCTTCATCCAGGCATCTGGGATCATCGTGGGCGTAGCCTACTATATCATGAACATCCGGATAAGCCAGCGGAACCAGGAGCTCATGCTCAAGGCTCAGTAGCAGACCCTGGAGACCAGGCAGGCCCAGATGTTCATGAGCGTATACCAGACGGTGATGTCCAAGGAGTTCCAGAGAGACTCGGAGGAGATACTCCACAACTGGAAGTGGAAGGACATGGACGACTTCTACGACAAGTATGGTTCTATCCAGGAGCACGCGTTGAGCGCCTACGTCACTCGAACGTACGATGGGATCGGGACGCTCGTCAGGAGCGGGCTGGTGGACCCCGAGCTAGTCTACGACCTGACGTACGTGATGGTTGTGGAGATGTGGGACAAGTATGGGCCAATGATGAAAGAGTTTCGCCAGAGGTACAACGCCACCCAGGTGTACCAGGACTTCGAGTATCTACACGATGTGCTTGTCGAGATAAGGAAGAGGAGAGGGCATCCCGCGTCTGATCTTAAGGAGCAGATTAAGTTGAAGGGCTAAGTTGGTTGAGGATGTGCCTCGGAACCAGTTACTGAGTAGGCGCTTTATTTTAGACTAACTGGCTTCGGGCCTGGGCTGTGATCTGGGGCCTGTTCCTCTTGGTGAGTATCCCGTTGTGCATCAGTGTCCTCCGGGTGCTCTGGGGCAGCCCCCTGATGGCTGTCTCCGGGTCCCTGCTTCTCAGGATGGCCGTGATCTCGGCCTTGTAGTAGTGGACCATGTTCTGGAAGGTCTTCTCCTGGAGGGTCATGCCCGTCATGCCGTGGAAACGTTCATCGCGTCTCGTGGACGTGACCTGCTTCTCCGCGTAGACCTTGGCCTGGGCTGTGCGCTGGGCTTCGCGGAGGCCTGAGTCTCTCTTAAGGCGCATGGCTTTGAGGTCTTTGAGTAGGTCGCCTCGCCTGATCCCTAGCTGGGCGGCTATCTCCGTGTAGTTGATGTTCTGGCTTATTCCATCTAGTAGGGTCTGGCGGCGTGCCTCGTGTTCGCTGGGTGTGTTTATCATGTTTTTTCACTTGCGTGGCGCTTGCCGTCCACGCCGTGCGTGGCTTGGCGAAGAATCCTGCGTATATATAGCAGCGGTGGACGCTTTTAAAGGGATGTATTTGGGCCGGTGCTTACTTGCCGCCTTTTGCGGGGCACTTGGGGTCCTTGGTGTGATCGGCCATGTGGCACGCCGCGTATCTTCCGCATTTTCCGTTGCCGTCGATCTGGTGGTTGGCGAAGAGCCCGCACCTGTTAGCGGGGGCTGCGAACACTGTGTTGGGTGTCTGTAATATTCTTTGATTATCTGTCAATATGGTTCACTGCCTCTATGTGGCGAGGCTGGGCTACAAAGGTGAGTTGCGTGGTTACGGTTGATTGTGGGTTGGATTTTTGGATTTATTAATTGATATGCATGTTTCAGTATCGTGTTTTACATGTTTTATTTGAAAGTGGTTTATTGATCTTATAGATGCATGCGCTAGGTTTCTTGTTGTAGTAATTGCGTTTTAAAGGTAACGTTATTATAAATACGTTTTTTAGAGAACGGGTGAGTTCTATACCTGACTGAAAACATTTCTCGGTGTCGCTGAACGCGAACAACATTCTGGTAGGCCAGCAGAACCAGCATGGAGGCGTAAACGAGGGCCGCCATCAGCAGCTGGACATCCATACGAAGGTAAATATAATCGTAAACCATTTAATGTTTACGAGACGCTGTCTCAGAAGACCATGCGCCAGCCGACCCCCAGCTCAACGTAGCCCTCGCCATACCCATCGCTGAAGGCCAGCCTCGCTAAGTCGCCGCTGCAGTGAGTCGGCGCGGCCCTATCAACTCCCAGCTCCTTCAGCTCTGCCACCAGGCTGTCCAGGCTGGCCCTACTGGCGCCGCCCAGGTGGAAGCCGCCGAAGACGAAGCTGACATCCATACCCGTCGCGTTCTCCGCTGCCCGGACCAGGTTCTGGACCCCAGGGTGGCTGCACCCCGTCACCAGGACCAGCCCACCGCCCGTGTTCACCATGAGAGCCTGCTCGTCGGGCTCGGCCTCCAGGACCCTCGTGGTAGCCACTCCGGGGCATATCAGCGTCGCGTTCCACGTCTCCACCAGGGTGGCCCCGCTCCCCCTCACCCTACTCTTGATGTGGTAGGGGAACGACTCGGGCAGGTACACCGTCACGTCGCTGTTAGCCGCCAGCACCATGCTGAGGCCGCCCACGTGGTCCCAGTGCTCGTGGCTCAGCACAAGGTAGTCGATCTCAGCCAAGTCGACTCCCAGCGCCTCCACGTTGTGGGCAAGCACCTCAGGGTCTCCACCAGTGTCGAATAGAACGGTCTCGTTTCCAAGCTCCACTAGGCAGCTGAACCCCCACTCGGTGGAGCAGCTGTCGTTGAACGGGTTGTTGTCGTATAGAATGGTGAAGCGGCCGCTCCTCTCAGCCAAGGATAGAGCCACTTCGCTCTCCGCGGCCTCGTTCCCGCCCAGAAACCCAGGGACCAGAAAATAGACGGCTGCAGAGGCGACAGCCACGAACACGACGACTGCAACCCATTTGGCGCTGAGCCTCATGCATCAAAACCAGGCTGTGCGCATTAAAAGCGCATTCAAAGAGCCATCATGCGGATCAAAGACCCTTCATGAGACAGGTAGCAGGGTAGAGACCTATCTCGGGTCATCTTCTCTTCGTGTCTAACACATGTGAGTGGAACACATGCACGTAATCGGGGTGTGGGCAGTGAGACCCCCAGCAGGGTAATGTCTGCACCGCAGCACGATGGTCAGCACCTTTCTCGGCAGCACCTCCTTGACGTACACGTTGAAGGTCCCATCACTTTGGTGCTCCCACTGGCCGTACCTGACTCGGCTGATCATCCACTCGCTGCTAGCGAAGCTGTGGTTCCTTATCCACGCCCTCCTGTCTTCGACATACACGTATCCCGCGTACCCGAAGCCGGGGAACCTCAGAGGCATTCCTTAGAGTTTAGTTTCATATGTTTATTACGTCATCTTTCTGGAATATTCCAAAATCCTTATATTGTGCCAACATTGACATCAACCTGAAACAATGAACGAGGCCGGCGACCAGAGAAAGGGAAGAAGGGTCAACGACGAATTGTATCCACTCATTGAGAGAGACCCGGGGCTATCGAAGTACGAGTTGAGTAAAAGGGCCGGCTGGTCCATGGGGAAGACGGACGGAGCTGTAAACAGGCTGCTGGCCGAGGGAAGAGTGTTCATCAAGGAGATAGAGAGGGATGGAAGGCAGGTCAAACTGGCGTACCCCAGCCATCTCAGGCCGTCGAGCACGATAACTATCCCTGAAGAGGAGCTGAGAAGGGGGAACCCGACGTGGCTGGGCACCGCACACTTCTACGCGCTAGACTCCGAGACCCTGGGCATATCGGGCGTGGAGTTAGACGCGTGGGAAAGGATCGCTCGTTTCAAGGGCGTGGGCCCCATCGAGTACAGAGGCGGGCAGGCCGTCATTGAGCTGCCTGACGAATTCAAGGGCTTCTATAACCTGGAGAGGAAACACTTCTCCGTGTCGCTTAACGCGAACAAAATCCTGGTCACGATGACGGGGAGAATCGTCGCATCGCAGTGATGCGCCAATCTAGGAGGGGTAGAGCCCTATCTCCTTGAGGAACTCCCTCAGCGACGCCGTGAGCTCGTACGACGGTAACTCTGAGAGGCTGGCCCACCGGGCCTCCAGGGCGTCGTCCATGGCCCTGACCTCGCCCTCCACGATCCGGGCCAGGAACTGGACGATGATGAAGTGGTACCTGACCCGCCCCTCGTCGTCACGCATGATCTTGTCCACGACGCCGAGGCGGTCCACGATCTCGACCCGGAGCCCGGTCTCCTCAAGGGCCTCGCGCAGCGCCGCGTCCGTGACCCTCTCCCCGACCTCCACGAGGCCCCCCGGCACCGACCACATGCCCTTGTCGGGGTCGGCCGCCCGCCTGATCAGGAGATACCTTCCATCCCTCTCGATGAGGACGCCGACGCCTACCATGGGGCGCTCGGGGTAGAGCCGGTGAGACATGCCCAATAATGAATGACTTCATCCTCTTAATTAGTCGTCGGCTGGCACCTGCTCCCGGCCGGCAGACTCCATGTAGCTGAACCTGCTCATCGGCGTGCTCAGGCTCGACGCCGGGTACACCTCGGCAAGCACCTTCACCCATATGGGGAACCTGCACCTGAGCGCCGTCCCCTTCACTATGGCCTCCCCCGGTGGCAGGTCGCCTATTAGCTCCGCGAACTCGTTCCCCATGATCTCCGCTATCCGGGCCTTGTCAACGTCCTCCAGGCCGTGGCAGATGACGTTGTTGGCGCACTGGGTCACCACGGTCTTCTCCACGGTGCTCAGCCTCTGGGTCACGATCCACAGCCCCACGCCGTTCCTGCCGCCGTTGGTGGCTATCTCCTTGATGACCCCCAGCAGCTTGCCCCGGCTCTCCTTCTCCCCGATCTCGAAGACGCCGCGCTGGGGTGCATAGTACATGGCCTCCTCCAGCAGGATGATGCAGCCGAACCTGCGGTTCTCAAGTGCCTCCCCGAATATGCGGCGCAGCACCTGGGCCACCACCAGGTGCTACTGGTCCCACGTGTCCTTCCCGGCGCTCAGGTCCATCAGCACCACGCGCCTGTCCCTGAGCAGCTCCACGGGGTCCAGGGGCTCCATCTCCCCGTCGGGTATCAGCCGGCTGGTGCCGACGCTGCTCACAACCTGCATCCTGTAGCTCTCGAACTCCTCGGGCTTCTTATTGAACCCCAGCTTCTCCGGGTGAACGTGGTCCAGGGCCCTGCGCAGGTTCTCCTTGGTCACTGCCACCTCCTGGGCGTACAGAATCTTCAGCGCGTGTATGAGTATCTTGGCGTTCCACCAGCCCTTCTGCCACCCGAACTCCGCCACGTAGTCTTCCCACGGGATGCCGCCGGGCTCGAAGAACCTGCTCCACGGCACCCTGAGCACCTTGTCGGAGCCGAGGCGCTCCTGGAGGCTCGTGTACTCCCCGTCCTTGTCCACTATGAAGAA
>DASWLJ010000270.1:0-10674 GCA_036396185.1 Bathyarchaeia archaeon
CCAACTTAGCCTTGTAGGATGCCTCCCTCATCTCGGGGGTAGGCAACGTGACCGTGTCGCTTCTCAGGTCTAGGTTCTTGTCGACCAAATTGATCGAGTGATGTAAGATGCTGGCCGTGCTTAAGTCATTAACCCCACCGAGTGGCGTTTCTGAGGGCCAACTCGATGTGCCTGTGGCCATCCTCGACGACCGGCGAGCCGTGGCCCGCCAGAAGGATATCAACGTCCAACTCGTTAAGCTTCCTGAGGCTCTCCACTATGGCGTCGAAGCTGCCGCTCTCCCCGTCGTAGCGCCCGTAGTAGCCGTCTGAGAACACCGTGTCGCCGCTGAATAGTATCCTGCGTTCAGCGTTATACAGGCACATGCCTCCGGCTGTGTGCCCCGGCGTCCAGTACACCTTCAGCGGCCACAGCTCAGTGTCTATGACATCGCCCTCGTTCACCTTCATGAGGGCATCACCCAGTCTGGTGGCGATGTACTCGGCGTCCTTCTCGTGGACGTAGACCTTCGGGTGCGCCTTCTCAAGTATCAGGAACGTGCCCATGGCGTGGTCGTGGTGGGCGTGGGTTATGATCACCTTCTCGATGTTCCCCGGGCCGACCCCCATCTCCTTGAGCTGCGGGAACAGGGGGTTCGCCCTGTTACCCACCCCTGTGTCGATGATTGTTGCCTTCTCCCTTCCCAGGACGTAGATGTTGCTGCAGAGCCCTTCACCTACTATCAGGTGTACTCCTTCGAGGGCTCCGTTGTAGTCGCCGAGGTTGTGTATCGTGGGCAATGGGTACCGTGATTCTGGTGGAGCCCCGGATTATAATAGTTGCTAGTAGTCCCTGCTGAGGCGGACCCTTATCAGGAGGAACCCGTCCTCGTAGTCAGACTCTACGTCGTCCACGTGGAAGCTCTCAGGTAGATCATAGGTCTTCACGAAGCTGGAGTCTTTGCTGCTCAGCAGCATGATACTGTCCTCGTCCTCCTCGATGTAGATGGACTCCTTTAGACTCCCCGGCACCTCCGTGGTTATCATGTACTCCACGGACTCCGACGTGTTTCCACCGGAGATCAACGAGTCGTGTATTGTGTATATGCCCTCATCCCACTCCGTGTACTCGCTTCTCCTGAGCAGGATGTACAGCGGGAGGACGCTGGATACTGTGAACAGAGCGAAGAAGACGAGGCTCAGCAGCACTATGGCTGGGGCAGCCACGCCGCTGAACACGAAGGGAAACAGCACAACCGTCCCGCCTCCCTGTAGGACGAAGGCCCAGGAGGTGACCATGAGCCCCATGAGTATGAGCGCGATCCCGCCCACTATGAGGCCCGGCCTCTTTATTGTCCTACCGGCGGAGACGTTCTTGCCCGCGCACTTGACGCACATGTCCGTCTCGGAGTCGTAGCACCGGCTGCACACGACGTTTCCGCAGTGGCTACACAGAATATCGGCGTCTTCCCTGCCGCAGACACTACATTTCTTCTTCATTTCCGGGTTTTACCATCCGATCAGCTCAGGCTGTGCTGAGCTCATGATCATCACCAGCAGTATCACAGCGGCGGCGCCGAGGGCTGTCAGCACCCATTTCCGGCTTCCACCCACGACGATGGGTATCGGCCCAATGAAGATGACCGCCGCTCCTACGCTCTGAACCTCGCTCGGGCCGGCTCTCAGGCTCATGTACACCATGATGGCGCCCGCTATGGCCATGGCTACGCCGACTACTAGGAAGCCGCTGGATACATCCATTCTGGTTCCCTCCTATTGCCGGGGTACCTTTTCTTAAACTTTTCCCGGCTACAGTGACCAGAGGGCTGCCTTACCCATGTACTCGTTTACGTCCCACTCGTGCAGGGTGCCCTCGTCAACGTCCACCACGTATATGCTGTGGAGTCTAGCGTTCCTTATCTCCTCAAGAGAGACAGGTGGGTTACTGTAGTAGAGGTCGCATAGCTTCTTCAGGTGGTTTACCTCGTCCTCTGTGCGGAACCGGGGTGGTTTAGTTAGGCTGGGGGGAACCTGCATGATATAGTGGGGCGGGCTGGCCAGGACGAACTTGTTGGCGAAGGCGCTGTACCTGGTTATCTTGCTGGTAACCCTGGCCTTGAGGTACAGCATGGGGTCTAGGGCGTGGTCGGGGGGCACGAAGCCCGTCTCCACCTCCACTATGAGGCTGCCCAAACCCTTCTGCGCGTAGATGTCGGTGCTGATACCGTTTAGGCTGTGTTCAAGGGAGACGTCGAAGCCCATCTTGATGAGGTACTTGGCGCATATGAGCTCCATGACTGTATGGTTTATCTTCACCTCATTCCGGCTATACTTTCCCATGATCTCCTCGTGCAGCCTGTTTATCTTAGCGTACTCGTCCTCTGATAGCTCGTGGGAGATCTTCTCTATGACCGCGTCGATGTCCCGGGTGAACTCTTTTCCTATTCTCCGCTCCTCCCTGAGTCCGAGCCTTTCAGCGTACGCCCACTTATAAACACTGTAATGGCCTGGTTACTACTTACGACAATCCTGTCTGTATAGAATAATCTTTCTATTCATACTTTGTCCCCCAGAATGAATGGGGGACCTGCACAGGGTTCTAGGTGACTTTTATTACTGCGAAGCTCCTCTTTGACCGAGGTGTGTAAGTTGGCAGGGAGAAACGTCTGGCAGATATTCAGCGAGGAGACGCCCAAGGTCGCGCAGGCCTGGACGAACCTGAGCAAGGAGATTAACATCGACGGCGTTCTGGACCAGAGGACGTCGCTACTCGTCAGGATAGGCATCTACAGCGTGACCAGGGACCCGGTGGCGCTAAGCCACTTCGTCCGCGAGGCCTTGAAGGCCGGGGTCAGCAAGAAGGAAATACAGGCGGCGGCGCTGATGGCGTGGGGCACCGGCGTCACGGTGGCTGAGCTGGCCATCCCGCTCATAAAAGACGTGAATGACAGCCTCTAACAGTATCTTTTTAAACCCATTTTTTCCAGGAATTCGAACCCCCGGACCCTGTACAGGTGGCTCACGCACTTGCAGTCGCTGCACCCGAAGCCCTCCACGGGTTCGCCGTGCTCCGCGACTCTGGAGGCGAGGAGGCACTCCAGTTTTTTATCACTCTCAGCGTAGTAGACACGGTCCAGCCAAGCGGTGGGCTCCCGTAGAAGGTAGTCTATGTGCCAGTGGGTCACATGATGCATGCCCTCGCTGGTTTTGATGTGCCGTTTGATCCTTGGCTCCAGGCTATTCAACGCGGAGCCTACGTAGATATACTTGCCGCGTGGGAAGACGAGTAGTCCTAAGGCCCCCACCCTGACCTCTAGGTCAGCTGAGACCTCTATGCAGAGGCAGTAGGCTCCCCTCAGGAGCATGCCTGTAAGAGGACCCTTGAGCTTAAACCATTAACGTTTTATGCTTTACTTTAAAAATATAGTTAGGTGATAGAGGGTTAGACGCAGACACCGTTAAAAAGGGGGTGGCTACCACGTTCACAGCTGCCATGGTGCTTATCATCTTCTCGGGGGTCCTTAGCGGGGTTTTAAGGTTCCTGTTTATCCTCTTCACGGCGCTGGTGGGCGTCCCCCTCTGCTGGGTTATATTTAGAGGGGAGAAGGCTGGAGACCAAGAACACACGTACGACGACCCGTCCGTCAAGCCCACTCCGACTGAGAAGTTCGGCGAGTTCAAGATCGAGGGGCCGGGGGCGGAGGCAGGGGTCTACGGCCCCACCCGGTCAAGCGACCGCTTCTTTACGGGTCTGATGGTCAACAGGGAGTGGCTGCACCCCGACAACGTCTGGTACAAGGAGCACCTGGAAAAGAAGCAGGAGAAAGCCGAGGAAAAGGCCTAGGCCTTAAGGTACTTGTCGAACCAGTCCAGCATGACCCTGAGCCGCCTCTTCCTGATGCTGGGCCGCGCCGATGTCCTGAACGTATGCTCGCCCTCCATGAACAGCGCCAGCTTCGCCTCCTTCCCCAGGTACTTGAGGGCAGTGTAGAACTCTATGCTCTGGTTCACCCAGCACCGGTAGTCGTTCCAGCTGTGGACGAAGAGCACGGGTGTGTTCACGTCGCCCGCGTAGGTTATGGGCGACTTCTCCACGTAGACGTCCAGGTTGCTCCAGGGGCTTCCGCCCACCTGCTCGGGGCTGAAGTGGAACCCTATGTCGCTGGTGCCGAAGAAGGATGTCCAGCTGCTGATCCCGTTCTGGCTGACGGCACACTTGAACGCGTCCGAGTGGGTTATCACCCAGTTGGTCATGAAGCCGCCGTAGCTCAGCCCCGTGACGCCGAGCCGGTCCTTGTCGATCCAGGTGAACTTCTCCAGGGCCGCCTCCACGCCCTTCTTGAGGTCCTCGTAGTCCCAGACGCCCCACTCTCCGCGGATGTCGGCGAACTTCTGGCTGTAGCCGTCGCTGCCCCTGATGTTGATGTATATGACGCCGTACCCGTTGGCCGCCCAGAGCTGGTGATCGAACATCATGCTGGCCCCGAACTTGCTGCGTGGGCCGCCGTGGATGTCCAGGACGGCGGGGTACCTCTTCTTCTTCTCCCATCCCGCAGGCTTCAGGACCCAGCCCTCAACCACGGCGTCATCCTTCTGCGTGAACTCGAACCTCTGGGCATCGCTCAGCTCAAGGTTAGCCAGTAGATGGTCGTTGAACCTTGTGACGCAGGCGTCCGCCTCGCCCCTGACCCAGACCTCGGTGGGCTTTGTGGTGGACACCCTAGTGTAGGCGATGACGTCCTTGCTGACAGTGAACTCCTCGACGCTGAAGTCCCCCGAGACCACGGGGTCCATGTGCCCCCTCTCAACGTGGGCCCTGTAGATGCCGAACTTGCTGCCATCCGAGACAGGGAAATAGATCTCTGGGCCTACCCATACAGGCTCAGGTGTGGCCGAGTGAGGACTCCTGAGGTCGTAGTAGTAGCTCTTGCTGCACCCGCGGTCCAGGCTCTCCGTGATGTTTGTGACCTCGCCGCTCTTTGCGTCGTACACGTGTACACCCCAGTGGGTTGGGTACCCGTGGCTGCCGGTGTGTCCCAGTATGGCTAACTGGTCGTCCTGTGGTGACCAGCATAGGGCAGAGATCTGGTAGCCGCCTATGATTCTCTCGTGTTTCCCGGTGGCTATGTCGTAGACGTAGAGCTCGGACTCGCTGGGCCGCAGCTGGTTAGCGGACTTGGCGTAGGCTACCTTGCCTCCCAGGTTCCCCGCGGCGAAGCACTGGATGCTCGTGTCTCCTGTCGTTATCTGGGACACTATGCCTGAGTTGACGTCCACGACGTGCAGCTGCTTGGTCCTGTAGTAGGTCCAGCCCTCGCCGTTGTACCAGAGCGGAATCGTGTCCACGATCCTGACCTCAGGGTCCTCCTCCCCAACCCCCGACTGGAAGTATATCTTGGTGCCGTACTTGTTCCACCTGGGCTGGGCCACTCCCCCCTTGACCTTAGCCACGAGCCTCGGCTCGCCCCCCCAGACCTGGACGATGTAGAGTCCGGCGCCCCTCTCGCTTTTCTCCATGCCCCTACGGCTCGTGAACAGTATCTGCTGACCGTTGGGGCTCCACTGGGGATTCGACGGGTTGCCTTCCCCGTAGAACCTTATAGGGTACCCGTTGCCGCTGTCCACCACCCATATGGTGGTGGCGTACTCGTCACCCTGGGGCTTGCACACGACGAAGGCCAGCTTAGAGGAGTCAGGTGACAGCTGGGGGCTGCTAACCATGTTGAAGTTGTCTAAGTCGTCTATCTCCAGTTTACGCGCCATGGGTAACGCCTGCCAATGGTTGACGTAAATCCTTCGTACATATTAATGATAGGGAACCCTGTTCCATTTTCAGCACGAGAAATGTAGTTTCTCGTACTCTCATTTGGCACAGACTATATAGAACCTTACCCATTACTTGCTCTCAAGGGCTTAACGTCCCTGTTTCAAATTTTATAGTTAGAGAAAATTATAAATTGATCAAAAATAACTTTTATAAAACATTAGCGGGTGAAACCGAGTTAACATCTTTAAAAGGTGAGGTTTAAAATTTGGTAACAGATAATGAAAATATGCCAAATGACACATGGCTTAAAAACCAAGAGAATTATTATTATTACCAAATTAACTGGAATCTGGAGTTACAACTATCATGGATTGGTATAGCTTTAGGTTCTGGAATCGGACTTTTTCAAACTTATAGTGTAGATTATGATTTTATTTCACTAGCTAGTTTTTCTTATATAATCTTAGTTATAGTAATGATAGTCGGAATTGACCAAATATTTTCTAAAATTCAAATAATAACGGAATGCACAATTAAATTAAATGATACTCGTAGAAAATTATATAGTGAAGAGATACCGAACATTAAATTGTCAAGATATCAAAAATTTCTTTTAAATGCCGAACAAGAAAATCCAAAAATTATATTAATAATAATATATTTAATAATTTTTGTTTTTTGTTTTCTTTTATTTTTAGAAAAATTTGATATCTTTTGCATCAATTCATATATCAATTAAGAGGATTTCATTTTAACTTTTTTAGTTCACTCCCTTTTCGATTAAGCATGTAGATCCTCCCACAATGCAGTCTCATGGCCTCTTCAAATCCTAATTACTCCGCCAAGCCTACAAGGACGCGTGCGGGCTAGAATCACGAACTGGTTGAGGCACAGGGTCCGCAAGGCGTGGGAGTCTATGTACCCGTAAACCCAGTTAAGATCATTGGGTAGCCACAATCATGTACTTATCAAGTACATGAAAATATGACATATTTTTATGCTCACCTCTGATGTAATTGAAACGGAGATGAGGGTTTTCTGGGAAAGGGAATGAGACCTAATTTTTAGGCTTGAGATATACCTTAAAAGTCATATCCTCAGAGGCTCACCCTATGCCCATGAGCATAAGGGAGAATGAGCGGTTCCCCCTCTGCGAGGGCAAGATATACTTCAACAACGCCGTCATAGGAGCCGTCCCCGAGTCCACCATCAATGCGGTGGAGCAGTACTGGGGCGACTACGTGAAGACCATGCGAGGCGAGACCGAGTGGGGTAAGGGGCTAAGCAAATACTCCGAGAAGAAGAGGAACAGTAAGCGGCTTTTCGCCAAGATACTGGGAGCGGATGAGTCCGAGGTGGCTTTCCTCCCCAACGCGTCCACCGGCATCAACACGGCCTTCAGCATGATCCCCTTCAAGCGGGGCCAGAACATCGTGGTCACTGACATGAGCTTCCCCATGTGCGCCGCGGTGGTCCAAAAGCAGGCGGAGAAGGGAGTGAAGCCCAGGTTCATCAAACACAGGAAGGGCGTCATCGAGACCGAGGAGTGGGCTAAAGCCATGGACGACGACACAGCCGCGGTGATGGTGGACCAGGCGGGCTGGTTCAACGGGCTCCTCCACGACGTCGAGGCCATAGCCGAGGCGGCCCACGACCACGGAGCCTACCTCGTGGTGGACGGAACCCAGTCAGCCGGCGCCATCAAGTGGGACATCCACGAGAAGGGCGTGGACATGCTCGCGACCAGCTGCTACAAGTGGCTCTACGGTGGCCCCTACAACAATAGCGTCGGCTTTTTCTACACGCGCGGCGACTTACTGGATGAGCTACAGGCCGAGTACGTTGGGGGCCAGACCCTGCCCCCTGAGCAGAGCGACAGAAACACCACAGACGGCTTCGACATCTATGAGTTAAAGCCTAGGAAGGAGATAGGCCGCCTGGAGATATACAGCCAGTCTGAGGGCCCGTACGTGGCCGTGGAGAACAGCATGAGGCTCATACTGGGCTTCGGGTTAGGCAAGGTGGAGAAACAGATCAAACGCGTGGACACCGTGATAATCGACGGCCTGCTTGAGAGGGGCGTGGAGCTTCTGACGCCCGCGGATGAGGGGCGCCGCATATACCTCAACGCCAAGCTCCCCAACTACAAGGAAGTGAGCGAGGCACTAGCCAAGGAGAAGATCCACGTCAGCCCCAGGGTCGGGGGCCTAAGGATCAGCCCAGGCGCCTATAACACCGTGGACGAGGCTGAGAGGTTCCTGGAGGCCCTGAGCAAGCACCTGTAAGCCGGGGCAGCCTAACCTTTTTTTCGTTGCACCCGATACTAGACCAGCTTATATTCCCACAGCCGATAGATTCAGCCCAGTGAGCCCCAGATGAAGGCCCTTGTGGTAGGTAACGGAGCCCGCGAACACGCGATCACAAAGAAGCTGGCCGAGGATGGCGTCGAGGTCACGGCGGCAATGCCCAAGATGAACCCGGGCATAGCGGCGCTGAGTAAGACAGTGGAGATAATGGACATCAACAACCCTGGCGGGTACAGCAGGTTCAAGGACGTTGACCTAGCCTTCATAGGGCCCGAGGCTCCGCTGGCCGCGGGCATCTCGGACACGCTGTGGAGCCTCGAAGTACCAGTGTTCGGCCCAAGGAAGGCGCTGGCTAAGCTGGAGTGGAGTAAGGCCTACGCCCGCCAGGTTCTGGACGAGAACGGGATAGAGGGGAACCCCCAGTTCAAGGTCTGCAGAAGCCTCAGGGATGTGGATGGCTTCCTGAAGGCGCACCCCGAGGTAGCCGTGAAGCCCGACGTGTTGACTGGAGGCAAGGGAGTGAAGGTGTCAGGCGACCACCTCCACAGCGTCTCGGAGGCCAAGGAGTACGCCGCCGAGCGCATCAAGTCCGACGGCCTGGTTGTCCTTGAGGAGAAGCTCAAGGGCAGGGAGTTCACGCTGCAGGCCTTCACGGACGGCCACAGAGTCGAGGTTATGCCCCTGGTCCGAGACTACAAGAGAGCCTACGACGGCGACAGGGGACCCAACACGGGGGGGATGGGTAGCTTCAGCTGCCCAGACCACGGGATGCCCGATCTGCCCGGCGGCGTCGTGGGTAAGGGCGTCAGGATCATGAGGCAGACAGTCAAAGCCATGACGTCCCGGGTGGGCGAGTACATGGGCGTGCTCTACGGCGGGTTCATGCACACAGCCGACGACGTGTACCTCATCGAGTACAACTGCAGGTTCGGGGACCCCGAGGCCATGAACGTGCTGAGCCTGCTTGAGACCCCTCTGTCAGAGGTGGGCCAAGGCGTCGTCGAGTCGAGGCTCCCCCGACCATCATTCGAGAAGAAGGCCACCGTCTGCGTCTACCTGGCCCCAGAGGGCTACCCAGATAACCCTCTGAAGGACCAGCCGATCCAGATCGGCAGCCTCCTCGACTCGGAGGCCTACTACGCCTCCGTGTACGACGACAGAGGCGTGATCAAGACCACCACGAGCAGAGCCGTGGCGCTGCTGGGCAAAGGCGCCACCGTGCGGGAGGCCAGGGCGAAGGTCTACGGAGACGTGGCCAAGGTCCGGGGCCGCCTACACTACAGGACGGATATAGCTGAGGACGTCTAGGTTCAAGTTTTATAATTAAACCCCTTCAGTATATGCTGGGGGAGAGTACGTGGTAGCCCAGGAAGGTAAACTCGATGAACTAGAGGCTCTTCTGTACGCGGCGGGCAGACCCATCAGCCTCACACAGATCGTGACCCAGCTCAGGCTGGAGGACGAGGCCCAGGCCTCAAGGATGGTGGACCAGCTCATCGAGGCCTACGGCGCGGAGCCCACGGCCCTGGAGATAAGGAGGCTGTCGCAGGACAAGGTCGTGCTACAGCTCAAGGCCGACTACACCAAGCCCGCCAGCAAGTATAGCATGAAGCCTCTGCTGTCCGCGGGGCCCCTGAGGACCCTCAGCTACATAGCCTACTACCAGCCCGTGGAGCAGAAGGAGATAGCGAGGGCCAGGGGAAGCCAGTCGTATAAGCATCTGGCGCAGCTGGAGGAGATGGGGTTGATCAAGAGAGAGAAAACAGGGAGGACCAGTATAGTCCGGACCACACCCGACTTCGCCGACCACGTGGGCCTGAGCCAGGACAAGGGGTCCATGAGGAGGCAGCTCCGAGGCCTCTTCAAGAAGCTGGAGCTGGACCAGATAGAGAAGAAGTAGCTGAACGCATATGAGCAGGAACCGTGGTTTACTAGCTCTCATCCTCGTGCTGGTATCAGCGGCGCTTCTTCTTTACCAGGGCGGACTCTTGGATGGCCCAAGCCCTGAGCCTGGCCCCGAGCCAGAGGCATCGACCATCAGGGTAGCTGCCTTCAACATCCAGATCTTCGGCCAAGCCAAGAGGGGAAAGGCTGACGTGATGGAGGTGCTCACAAGGGTCGCCAGAGAGTTCGATGTTGTGCTCATCCAGGAGATCAGGGACAGCAGCGGCGAGACCGCGCCCGCGTACCTCGCAGGGATCAATGGGCTGGAGGGGCCACCCTACGCGTACGTGGAGAGCCCCCGGCTCGGCAGGACGAGCAGCAAGGAGAGCTACGCATATTTCTGGAACACGGCCTCGGTGGACTACGTGGAGGACTCCGCCCACACCTACGACGACGCCAGGGACGTCTACGAGAGGGAGCCATTCATAGCCAGCTTCAGCGCTGGGGGATTCGACTTCACCCTCATAGGGGTCCACACCAAGCCCGAGGAGGCGCGCCAGGAGATAGGGAACCTGACCGTAGTGGCTCAGGGCGTCCTGGAAGCCGACCCGGGGGAGAATGACATCATAGTCCTGGGGGACCTGAACGCCGACGGCGGCTACTTCGACGAGGATGGGCCGAGCCCCCTCAAGCTGGAGCCGTACGTATGGATCGTAAGTAACGCCCTGGACACCATGAC
>DASWLJ010000271.1:0-8087 GCA_036396185.1 Bathyarchaeia archaeon
GTAGATGACGATGAGGACATCCTCTTCTTCCTCAGCGCGATGCTAGAGGATGAAGGGTACAGGGTAGAGACCTCAGTTACCGGCCGCGAGGCCTTAGAGAAGGCTAGGGCGAACAGCTACGACATAATGTTCGTGGACTACATGCTCACCGATATCAAGGGAGACGTGTTGGTTGATGAGCTTAAACGGTTAAACAGCTCGGCCGTCATATTCTACTTGACTGGCCTCCGTTTGTCTAAGGAGGAGATGATGAAAACCGACGCCGTGAGTGGCGTTCTCGTCAAGCCAGCCACGTGTGACTCCTTGTTGGCGATGGTCAGGGGAGCCCTGGACGCCCCTGTCACGGATAATGAACCTCTCACGGTGGAGAAGAGTTGAAGCTCAGACAGAAGATGTTCCTGATTTTCGGCTTAACCTACATACTCGTCTTTCTGGGGCTCTTCTTCACGACGAACACGTTCCTCATGGGGGGGTTCATTGAGCTAGAGGACGCCAGCATCGAGAAACAGGCGGGGATGAGCGTCAACGCCCTCAAGCTGAGGATCAAAGAGCTGGACGGCGTCACCCACGGCTTCGCGGCGTGGGACAACTCGTACTACTTCATTCAGAGCAACATAACCCACTTCATAGACAGCATGCTTCTGGGCTCAAACTTCGTCGAGTCGAGGATCAGCTTCCTGGCCTTCGTCGACGACGACGGGAGGGTGGTCTACTCCAAGGCCTTCGACGTAATGAGGCTGAGCGACGCGCCCTTCCCGGGCTCGGTGATGGAGATCATAGTAGGCGACGAGTCGCTGAAGTTCCATGAGAGGACAGACGACAAGTTGACGGGGATTCTGAGTGCACCTGAGGGGCTCTTCATGGTCTCCTCGAGGCCGATACTCACCAGCGAGAAGAAGGGGCCCATCGTTGGCACCCTGATATGCGGGAGGCTTCTGGACGCCCTGGAGGTGGAGAAGCTTAAGGAGGCCACATTCCTGTCGCTGGAGATACACGACCTGAACGGATTAGCCGGCGACCCCGGGCTCAGCGAGGTGGTGTCAAGGCTGTCCAACGGCGAGACGGTTGTGGTTGAGAGGCCGAGCTCCGAAGCTATCTCAGGGTACTCGCTCATGCACGACATCTTCGGCGATCCAGTCCTGCTGCTGGAGGTGGAGTCGCCGAGAGATGTCTATATGCACAGCCTGATGATGGTGGCCTACTTCGCTGTGACCAGCATAATCGTGGGCGTCATCATCGCCTTCATAGCCATCATCATCATGAACAGGCTTGTGCTGTCGCCTCTCCTCCGGCTGAGCACCGAGGTGAACGAGATAGACCCCCACGCCATCGGGCTGAAGGACCTGGTCATCCTCGGCGACGACGAGGTGTCGACGCTCTCAGTCAACATAGACAACATGCTCCAGACGCTGAACGACTACCAGCGGAGGCTGAAGGAGAGTGAGCGCATGGCCACCATAGGCGAGACGTCGGCCATGGTGGGCCACGACCTCCGCAACCCGCTGCAGGTCGTTTACCTCCTCAGCTCCAGGCTTAAGAAGAGGATAGAGCTCATCCGGGGCAGGGTCGACGACGCCGACGTCAAGGAGCTGGAGTTCATCGAGGACAAGCTGAAGGCGCAGACGGTCTACATGAACAAGATCGTCTCCGACCTCCAGGACTTCTCCAAGAAGAACATCGAGATCAGCTACGAGGAAGTCGACCTGGAGAAGGTGGTCAATGAGGTCATAGCGACCCTGATCCTCCCCGGTAACATAGAGATATCAACGGATTTCGATGGGGCTCTGCGCAGCGTCCAGGCCGATAGCGGCCTGTTGAGGCGGGTCTACACCAATATACTGACGAACGCGGTGCAGGCGATGCCGGAGGGAGGCTTCATCATCGTGGAAGGCTCCGTCGTGAAAGACATGGCCAAGGTATCGGTCTCTGACACTGGGCAGGGGATAAGTGAGGAGAACATGAAGAAGATATTCCAGCCACTTTTCACTACCAAGGCCAAGGGCACCGGCCTCGGGCTCGCCGTGTGTAAGAGGCTGGTTGAGGCCCACGGCGGAGAGATAACCGTCGGCACCAAGGTGGGCGTGGGGGCCACCTTCAACGTGATGATACCCCTGAGACGCGGCGAAGAGAAGGCTCAGGGCGCACCCGAGTCGGCGACAGAGGTGGAGGCCGCGGCCCCGTTGACGGAGCAGGGCGCCCAGCCAGCCTCAGCTATTTAATATCCTTCCACGCAGGTTAATACAGGATGTACAGAGTAGGGCTTCTGGTGCCTTCCAGCAACATGACAATGGAGCCCGACTTCTACAGGATGGCTCCCCCGGGGGTCTCTGTGCACTCTGCCCGGATGAGGCTGACCGAGTTCACGCAGGGTGCCCTCACGAAGACCCTGGGAGACGCGCAGAGGGAGGCCGAGCTCCTGTCCTCAGCCCACGTGGACGTCTTGGTGTACGGGTGCTCCACGTGCGCCCTCGTAGGCGGCGTGGACTGGGAGCAGGTCCTCGTGGACCAGATCAGGTTCAACACGGGGGTCAGGGTGGTCACAGTCAACCAGGCCATGGTGGAGGCTATCAGGGCCCTGGGCGGCGGGAGGGTGGGGGTCGTGACGCCCTACACCGAGACGTTGAACAGGCTCAAGAGGCGGTACCTGGAGTCCCACGGCCTCACGGTGTCCAGCGTCAGGGGTCTCGGCCTCTCGGACGCCTTCAGCATCGGGACGGTGGAGGAGAAGGACGTGATGCCACTGGTCGAGCAGGCTGCTAGGGACGCCGACATTCTGCTCATCGGCTGCACAAGCATCCCCGTCGTCCACCTCATAGGCAAGATCGAGTCCATGACGGGTCTCCCCGTCGTCACTAGCAACCAGGCCGGGTTCTGGGCGGCCCTCAGCGGATCAGGCATCAAGGCCGTGGACGGCTTCGGTAGACTCATGCAGCTGTAAAAAAGGGTGGGGCTGGGCTACCAGACCTTCTTCACGAGCTTCAAGCCGTTTCCGCCTATGATCTTCGTGATCTCCTGGTCGCTGTAGCCGTGCCTGATCATCCAGCGGCACACGTTCTGGAGGCACTCGCTTGGGTTCTCCATGCCTCGCACGTACTTGAGCTCCTTCAGCTGCTGGACGTTCATGTCGATGCCCAGGTACTTCTTCTCGTCGCCCTTGCCGGGGCGGCTGTAGTGGCCCAGGCCGAGCTTTCTGGTGTTCTCCAGGTTGGTGAGGTACAGGCCCACGTGGTCACCGTAGTTGGTGTCGGGGCCGCAGCCTACGTGGTCGATGCCGATGAGGTCGATGCAGTACTCGACGTGCTCCATGTAGCTTTCGATGCTGTGGAGGGGGTTCTTCGCAGTGGCCGTCAGGTTGGGCGCCGCCTCTATGGCCATGACTCCGCCGCGTTCGCCGAGGTCCTGGATGACGTCGTCTGGGAACATCCTGGTGGTGGGCGTCAGGGCGCGGGCCCCTGCGTGGCTGATGATTATGGGGTCCCTGCTGAGCTCGATGACCTCCGCGGCCGTCCCGTCGCTGGTGTGGCTCACATCTACGAGGAGGCCCAGCTTGTTCATCCTGACGAGGGCGTCGTACCCGAAGTCGGTGAGGCCGCCATCAAGGTGCTCCTTGAGGCCGCTGCCCAGCATGTTGCTCTCGCTGTAGTTGACGCCGATGCTTCGGACTCCGAGCCCATACAGGATGTCCAGGCGGTCCACCTCGTTCTCTATGCATGAAGCCGACTCCAGGACCGCGACCCAGGCCAGCTTGCCGCGCCTGTGGGCCTGCTCTATGTCTTCCGCCCTCCTGCAGTGGACCAGGAAGTCTTGGTGGCCTATGTCGCAGAGCCTCATCCCCAGGTCGTGGACCGTGCTCATCCAGTCCCAGCCGTTCTTGGTGTTGATGAAGCTGCTGCCGTTCATCATGTTGTCGAAGACGCAGTCCAGGCCCGACATGGCGAGGGCCTCGTAGGCGAGGAAGTTGCGTCCCTCCCTGTCGAAGTCCCTGCCTTCATTAGGATTCTCAGGGCTTATGTCTGGGTGGGCGTGGAGGTCCATGACCACGCTCTTCCCCATCACCTCCTCGAACCTCTCCTCCTCGGCCTTGCTCAGGGGGACTGGTTCCCACCACTCGTCGATGACCGCCTCCCGGAGCTTGAACTCCCGGTAGTCGCGGCCCGGCTCAAGGTACTGGTAAGCCTTGTAGCCGTCGTACTTCTTGTTGCGACCCATAGAAACCGTGTAAGGCTATGTTTCAAGGTTTATTTAACGGGATGGGCGGCTCCGGGGGTCAATGAAGGCTAGGTGAACGTCAGGCTCGTTCTTGAACACAGTTTATACCATGATTGAGGCTCCTTGTTTCGCATGAAGGCCATCGTGCTTCACGGCAGCCCCAGGAAGGGAATGAACTCGGACACCCTGGCCGAGGAGTTCCTGAGGGGGCTGGCCGAGACGGGCGACCACGAGGTTAAACACTTCTACGTCAACGAGATGAGCATCAAGCCCTGCCAGGGGTGCCTCCACTGTGCCACATCCCCTGGCCACAGCTGCGCCATAGACGACGACATGGGGCTCATATACGACGCCTACCGCGGCGCGGACCTTGTCGTGTGGGCCAGCCCCATGTACTGGGGCTACATCACGGCGCAGATGAAGACCGTGCAGGACAGGATGGAGGCCCTGGCCTGGGAGGGCTTCGACGGTAAGACCTTCGCGGTGCTCCTCACGTACAGGCACCACTACGAGTCGGCCGCGAACATGTTCAGGCGTATAGCGCCCCACTTCCACATCGACCTGCACGTGGTGCCGTGCAGAACCTACGACCCTGAGAGGAGGCTGGACCTGCCCATCGAGGCGTGTGTCGGTGAGCTTGAGGAAGCCTACATGCTGGGCAGGAAGCTGGGCGTAAGAGCCGAGTGAACCCTCACCTCTTCTCCCTGTCGAGCCACTCCCTGATCCTCTCGATGGATTCCGACCTGCGCGTGTGCTCGCAGTGGGACGCGTAGTACTGGCCCCTCACGGGGTCGTACCAGATGTCGAAGCCCCCGTAGTTCTCTGCGACCCTGGGAAGCCCCCGTTTTTCACCCATGGTACCTGCCTCCAACTTCAAACGAGGGATAGTAGCTCCCCCAGCGCGACGCGTCCGAGGCTTCGGACCAGGGCTGCCAGTATTGCTGGGTCGGTTAACGCCTCTCTGATGACCCCCGCCTGCATGTCCACGTCGCCCCTCTCCAAGAGGGACTGAGCCTTGGCCTGGAGCCCCTCCTCCTCGAAAGCTTGGAATGCCCTGTTGAAGAGCCCGTCGCCCAATCCATTCATGAGCCCCCTGAGGGCGAGCATCGATCTGAACTCGGAGCCATACTTCTCCCTCCACAGCTTATCGTAGCGGCTCAGCTTCTCCCCCCCGCCCAGATGCTCTGAGGCCACGTCCCCCGCGATACAGGCGCATAGGCCCCCGAGCACGACGCCTCCCCCCGTGGTGGGCTTGACTTGGCCCGCCGCGTCCCCCACGAGGAGCACGTTTCCGTACACGGTGCGCTGGACGGGCCCCCCGGTGCACACGTGGCCCGCCCTGACCCTGGCTGGGGGCTCGACGCCGAAACGGTTTTTCAGGAACTTTTTGAGGCTGCCGAGCCCGTCGCCTCTGGAGGCTAGCCCGCATCTGGCCGCGTCGTCTCCTGTGGGTATGACCCACGCGAAGAAGCCCTCTGCTAGGCTCTCGCCGAACCATAGCTCGACGATGCCGGGGTCAACCTCGACGCCCTCCACATCTACGTTGAACCCGTTGAGGAGCCCCCTCTGCCCCGTGTCATGCCCCGCTTGGCTCAGCAGGCGGGCCCCCGGCCCCTCCGCGTCGATGATCACGGTGGGCTCAACGGTCCCGCCTCTGAGCCTCAACGCGGCCCTGCCCCCATCGAACTCCAGGGCCTCGACTCTCTCGGATAAGGTGAACTCGGCTCCCGCCTCAGCGGCCTCGCCGTACAGTCGCCTGTCGAAGGCGGCCCGGTCAACGACGTAGGCCCTCGGCTTCCTGTCCCTGATCTCCACGTGCTCTCCGCTGGGCGCGTAGACGCGGCCGCCATACACAGTACCCTGGATGAAGGACCCGTGGGGCTCGACGCCCAGCCTCCTCAGGCCCTCGACGCTTATCAGCCCGGCGCAGTGGCTGGGCTCACCCACGGCTGGGTGCTCCTCAAAAACTTGGACGCTGAACCCGCGTTCAGCGATGCGCTTGGCCGCGAGGATGCCCGCGGGGCCTGCGCCCACCACGGCTGCCTCGGGCCTCAAGGGTTGAGCCCCCTAGGATCGCTTGATGGTCTCGTAGTACTCGACTTCGTCTAGGCCCGGGAAGTACTTGAGGATGTCCAGAGCCACGCCGCGTTTGGCGATCTGGATGTTCTCGCCGAAGAAAATCTTCTCGGGGACCCCGACCCTGAGCTTCTTCTTGGTCTTCTTGACCTCGAACGCGCTGGCCTCTACACCCAGGAACCTGCGTCCTATGAGTGCCTCGTACTTCTTCTTGTCGTCCGTGATGTGCTCAGTGACCTTGACCTTGTACAGTATCTTGCGGCCCGCCAGCGGATGGTTGTAGTCCACCTGGACGCGGCCCGCGCCCACGCTCCTGACGACGGCCGGCCTGCCGTCGATCTCCAGCTCGGCCCCCACCGCCGGGTTCACGCCCTTGCTGCGGAGCACCCTGTAGGGGATGGTCTGGACGTTGGCTGGGTTACGCTCGCCGAAGGCTTCCCCCGCCGGGACCTCGATCTCCTTCTCCTCGCCGAAGGGTGTCCCGGGGAGCCTGCTGTCCAAGCCGCGGAGGACGAAGCCGTCTCCCACGATCACCAGCCTTGGACCGTATGTTCTCTCCTCGCTGTGGATGCCTCGTTCCCGGGCCGTATCCTCGCTGGTCGTCTCGAAGACCTCGCCGGTCTCCTCCGCGGTGCCCGTCATCTCCAGCATGATGAAGTCTCCCTTGTTCACCGCGTTCTCGTAGTGGACCTCCTCCTCTTTAGGCTCCTCGGCCTTCTCCTGAGCCTTTTCGGTGGCCTCCACCTCCTGTTCCTCGACCTTCTCTTTTTCCTCTTCGAGGACTTCAGGTTTCTTGTCGTCGCTCATAGTCTTCACTGCTTGAAATTGATGCACCAAGATTTCCTTGGATTCTGTGACTGTATCGAGGCTAAGCATTTAAAGTCTTTCTATGCAGCCGGGCTGAAACCTGGGGTCCAGCCTTCTCGTATATAAACCACTGTCCGTATTCACTTGCTCATGGTCACACGCCTGGCGCGGTACGCCCAGATCGCGGGAATCCTCACCAAGTATGGTTTCGGTATTTTCCTGCAGCAGCTCTTCCCCGAGGACAAGCGTCCCGAGTTCCTGAAGCGCGACGAGGGCGTCGAGACCATGGACGTCTACAGGCGCATCAGGATGGCCATCGAGGAGCTGGGCCCCACCTTCATCAAGCTGGGCCAGATATTGAGCGTCAGGCGGGACATGCTGCCACTGCAGATGATCGACGAGCTTCTGAAGCTGACTGACAGCGTCAAGTCGGTGCCCTTCGAGGAGGTCAGGCCCCTCATCGAGGAGACGTGCGGGCCCCTCAGCGAGCTGTGTCTGCTGGTTGACGAGGAACCCTTCGCCGCGGCCAGCCTCAGCCAAGCCCACAGAGCCGTGCTGAAGGACGGGACGGAGGTCGTATTCAAGGTCCAGCGCCCCAACATCCAGGAGCTCATAGAGGTGGACCTAGCCATACTGGAGAGCCTGGCCCAGCGCGCCGAGAAGAGCCTCCCCTACCTGGCGCCGTTCAACCCCGTGGGGCTCGTGGAGGAGTTCAGCCACCAGATGAGGAAGGAGCTCGACTTCGTCAGGGACGGCAAGAACGCGGAGACCATCCGCGACAACATGAAGGAGCTTCCGGAGGTCAAGGTTCCGAGGATTTACTGGGAGTACAGCGGCCCCCGGCTACTGGTCATGGAGTACATCCACGGCACAAGGATCGACGACGTGGAGAGGCTCAGGGAGAAGCACGACCTAAAGAGCCTGGCCGAGGTGGGGTTCCACGCGTACCTGAAGCAGATATTCGTGGACGGGTTCTTCCACGGCGACCCGCACCC
>DASWLJ010000272.1:0-10720 GCA_036396185.1 Bathyarchaeia archaeon
GGGCACCAGAAATGGTGTGGCTTACTCAGACAGCACACAGAGCGACATCATAGTCCCCAGGAAGTGGTACGAGAAGCTGCCCCGTGAGGCCTGGAGCAGCTACGAGAAGGTGGATCAGCCCGACCCATGGTTCGGGGTCTACAGGCTCACCCCCACCGTCTACGCCATCTACGAGGACGGCCAGTTCGAGGAGGTCATCAGCTACCTGGTCATCGGCGAGGAGAAGGCGGTCCTCATCGACACAGGCAACGGCATCGGCGACATAAAGGCTGTTGTGGATAGGCTCACAGAGCTACCCGTCACCGTGCTTAACACCCACACCCACGGCGACCACATAGGAGGAAACCACCAGTTCAGGGATGTGGCCGCCCTTGACACCCAGTTCAGCAGGGACAGGGCGGCGAAGGGCCAGACCAGGGAGCAGATGGGCCACTACCTGGACGGCGACATGGTGTGGAAGCCCCTCCCAGCCTACTTCGACCCGGACAAGTGGAGCATCCGCCCCTTCAAGGTGACCCGGTGGCTCAGAGAAGGCGACAAGCTAGAGCTAGGCGGCAGGACCCTAGAGATCATCCACACGCCGGGCCACAGCCCAGACAGCGTCTGCATACTGGACCGCGCCAACAAGCTGTTCTGGACGGGCGACACATTCTACCCCGCCCCCATCTACATATACAGCCCCACCACAAGCCTGGACCAGTTCATAGGGAGCTTCAGGAAGATGACGGACCTTATGCCGGCCTTCGAGTGGGTGATGCCCAGCCACAACGAGCCCAAGATGGAGAAGCACCTCATCAGGGAATGCTACGAGGCGGCGAAGAACATCAAGACCGGGAACGCTGGCCCCTACAAGGAGGGCCTGGCCGCGGGCATCAAGGTCCGCCGCTTCGACTACGGGCGCTTCAGCCTCATAGTCAGGGCCGCCAACCCCTAACCGACCCGACCGGCCCAGCTGGGGTTAACACCCCCATTTTTAATACAACAGTGAAACAGAGTCTATTGAACAACGGACCGGTTAGCCCGGTTCACGGATGAGCACCCTTGACAGAGTCAAAGTACGGAAAATACGTGGTGAGCACCCCCAGCGTCTACAAGCTGGCGCACGGAGTGGAGTCAACGAAGGTCACAGGCAGGACACCCAGCCACATCTACCTGGACAAAGACATCCTGCCAGAGAGCGACAAACACGTGGCCATGATGAGGTTCACAGAGGTCCCACACCCCAACCCTTTCATAGAGGCCCACGCGCACCCCTACGACGAGATACTGCTCTTCATAGGAAGCAACCCGTCGGACCTCACCGACCTGGGCGCAGAGATCGACGTGACCCTGGGAGACGAGGAGGAGACCCACACGATCACCACCACCACAGCCCTCTACCTTCCCAAGGGCCTCAGACACGTACTGAAGCACAGGAGCGTAAAGCGCCCGCACACACTCGTAGCCATCTCCATGAGCGGAGAGTACAGGTAAAGGTACACAAACCAAAGCAAAACAGACAAATTAGCTAAAAACAGGGTAAATCCAACCCAAAAATAAATCACGTTCTGTACAACCACAGTAATCCAACACCGAACAACCCCCTAATTTCCTGATATAGCAAGTAGCATGCAACAAACCATTAATACCCCTCCTCCAAACCCCCGAACCTCCTGAAGAGCTCCATGTACCGCGCCATCACAAGCGCCCTCAGCCGAGCCTCAAACCTGTGCCTCTCATTCCTAACCCTCCTCTCCTCATCGACAAGCCTCCTGATCCCCTCACGAAGCTCCCGCTCCTCATCAGCCGAGTAAACAACATCCACAAGGAACCACGGCCCACAAAACCCCTTAAAAATACTGTAACCATGCGTTGAAAGATGAGCTTTTAACCACAACGCACCCAAACATACCCATGCTCAAACAAGTCATCGAGGTGATGGAGCTCCTGGACAGCGCCAAGGTCACGGGCAGAGAAGTAGCCGAATACCTCAAAGGCAGAGGCATACAGGACGTCCAAGTCAAGAGGATAAGAGGCGAGAAGGGCGGAACCGACGCCATCAAGATCAAGGTACCGGGCACACAGGGAAAGACAGCGGGAGGGAAAGCCCCGACCCTCGGAATAATAGGCAGACTGGGGGGAATCGGAGCCCGACCGGAACAGATCGGGCTGGTCTCGGACGCAGACGGAGCCATCACGGCCCTATCGGTGGCCCTGAAGCTGGCGGACATGCAGACCAAAGGCGACAGACTCACCGGCGACATCATGGTAGCCACACACATATGCCCGGACGCCCCCACACAGCCCCACAAGCCAGTCCCCTTCATGGGCAGCCCAGTGGATACCGCGACCATGAACAAACAAGAAATAGACCCGGAGATGGACGCCATCCTCAGCGTAGACACCACCAAGGGCAACAGGGTCGCCAAATGGATGGGCTTCGCCATAACCCCCACAGCCAAGGAGGGCTGGCTCCTACGCGTCAGCGACAGCCTCCTGGACATAATGGAGACCGTGACGGGGCAGCCACCCAAAGTGTGCCCCATAACAACCCAAGACATAACACCCTACGGCAACGACCTGTACCACATCAACAGCCTGATGCAGCCCACCACAGCCACAGACAAACCCGTCGTAGGCGTAGCCATAACCACAGAGGTCCCAGTCCCCGGGTGCGGCACGGGCGCCAGCCACCCCACAGACATAGAGCAGGCGGCCAGGTTCTGCCTAGAGGTAGCCAAACAGTACGGAAGAGACCTGTGCAGGTTCTACGACGAAGCAGAGTGGACCAACATCAAGACAAGGTACGGCACACTGAAGCACCTGCAGACCCTGGGAAACAAGTGACAGCCCCCCATCGTCCCAGTATATGATATTTATATTCGCCAAAACCCTCTATTCAACTGGTAGAGAATGTACAAGAAGATACTAGTGGCCTTCGACGGCTCAGAGCCCAGCAGGAACGCCCTCGACCACGCCGTCAGCATAGCCAACCAGTGGAAAGCGGAGCTAAGGATACTTTCAGTCGTACCCAGAGTCATGATGCCCGTGTTCCCTGACGAGGGGTTCGGCGCAGCCCCCATCACCGCCGCCCAAGACATGAGCGACTACCAAGACAAGATGAAGAACATCTACGCCAAGAGCCTCAAGGAAGCAGAGGAGGACATCAAGGAGGCGTTCCCCGACATAAAGGTAACAACACAGCTTCTAGAGGGAAGACCCTCCAACATCATCGATGAAGAAGCCGAAAAGGAGAACGTTGACCTCATAGTCATAGGAAGCCGCGGCCTCGGAGGGATAACAGGCTGGATACTAGGAAGCACAAGCCGCCACGTAGTAGAGTCCTGCACGAAACCCATCCTGGTGGTCAAGAGCCCCCAGTGACAGGGCAACCTTTTTTCATTTACAGACTCATGAATGGGGGATAACATGGAGCCCCTGGAAGCACTACGTGAAGCAGGAAAGATAGCCGCCAAGGTCCGCGACACGGTGGTCAAGGAGATCAGACCAGGCGTAAAGGTAATAGACATCTGCGACAGGGCTCAAGACCTCATACAGGAACTGGGAGGCAAACCCGCGTTCCCAACAAACGTGGACATCGACCACGTGGCCGCCCACTACTGCTCGCCAATAGGCGACACCTCAGTCGTACCTGAACGCTCCCTCGTAAAACTAGACGTGGGGGTCCAAGTGGACGGCTTCATAGCAGACACAGCGATAACCGTCTGCTTCGAGCCAGGGCTTATGTACCTCGTGGACGCTGCGGAGGCCGGCCTAAACACCGCAATAAACACTTTAAGGCCTGGGCTTACAGCCAGCGATGTGGGGGCGGCCATAGAGCAGACCATAAAGAATCGTGGAGCCAAGCCTATAAGAAACCTGACTGGCCACAAGTTGGCTAGATACGTGGTCCACGCGGGTGAAAGCATCCCAAACGTATCCGGCCACGATAACCACGTCCTAGAGGAAGGGGAAGTCTACGCCGTGGAGCCCTTCGCAGTCCCTCCAACGGCTGAAGGCCTCGTGACTGACGGCCCCCCGAGTAACATCTACAGGTTCATCAAGAAGAGAAGCCTCAACGGCGAAGCGAAGAAGATGCTGAAGTACATCCAGGAGCAGCACAGGACGCTGCCCTTCGCGTCAAGGTGGATCATGAGGAGGTTCCAGGGATCGACCGCGGACGCGGCGTTCAGGGAGCTCCTGGGCTCCAAGTGCATAATGAGTTACCCTCAGCTTCTCGAGAAAACAAGGGCTAAGGTGGCCCAGGCCGAGCACACCGTAATAATAACGGGGGATGGCTGCGAGGTCACGACAGCTTAGCTACTTCTTCTCCTCTTTACGGGTGTGAATTGCGGTGATCACCATCTGTCCTTCGCATCGACTGCACGGCTCGTCGCGTTTGAATATGTAGTCGCCCCGCTGGAAGCTCCTCACCCGCTTCAGGTTACACTGGGGGCACTCCAGGGTGGTGATGACGTCGGACTTCTTAGGCTCCAAGGACTCCTTGGTCGTAGGCTTCGCCCTGAAGAAGCTGTACCCTATGGCTATGAAGCCACTCGCTCCGACCAACAGGTACATGAACGCGGTCTCGATCTCCTCGTTGCCGTAGGCCCTGAAGCCCATGTAGAGGCTCACCAGGGCCAGCGCCCCCACAAAGATCATTGCAGCCAGAGTCAACCAGTTCTGGGAGGCCCCTCCCGCCATCGGTGTAGTGTCGCTCATCCGCTTCATTGAGCCACCCCCACCGTGTTGCCTATCCCAGCCACAACGATGGTGTCCCCCACCTTGCTGTAGTCCAGGATGAGGCCCTTGACGGAGGCGACCGCCTTGTCTGTGGCCTCGAAGAGAGGCTGAACAAGGGGAGCCACCACGTGCTCTATTCCCTGCTTGATGGCGACGGCGTACAAGGGCACGTTGTGCTCTGTGGATATGAGCTCCATCTTGTACTTCTCGACGCCTGGCCCACCTATGGCGGCGCCCACGCCCTCAGCGATCTCACCCACCTGCTCACCCTCAAGCATACCAGCGGCGTCCACCGTGATGAGCATGGTGACCTTGCCCTTGTACTCGTTCAGCAGGTTGACCACGGCGTCGCCGGGCATCCCGACGCTGCCGCCGGGGCCCTTGGCCTTCGTGACCACGAGGTGCCTGCCCTCGTACTCTATCTCGGCGGCCACCATCTCCTTCGCCACGTCCCTCGTGGGCGCGCCGTTGATGAGCTTGGCGGCCACTATGGCGCCGACGCTGTCGCCTATGGGCATGCCCTCCTGGAAGGCCTGAAGAGCCGAGCTGTAGGCCTCGATCTGCTGAATGATCATGGGCAGGATCATGTGGATCTGCATGATGATGTAGATGTTCATAGTCTTCTTGCCGAGGAGGTAGTAGTGCCTGATGACCTTGTAGAAGACGTTCAGGGCCAGGGAGGCCTCGAGCAGGTTCTCGATGTTGTTGCGCTCAGACGGGGTGGCGTTCGGCGCCATGGCCGCAACCTCCTTCTCGAAGGTGAACTCCCTCACGTCCAGTATCTTACCCAGCTTCTGCACGACCCCTGCGGGGTCCAAGCCGACGGGCTCGATCATGAAGTGCTCCATGAACCGCTCCACCATGGGGGCAGGGTCCCTCTCAGGCTTACCGATCTCCTTTATCGTCTTGATGGACGCCTCCTTTCCATCGTCCCGGAGGCCCTTGATCTTTCGGAGAGTGACCTCGATCTGGCGAAGCATGGTCATGGACTGGATACGCTGAGCGTAGAATAGGTAGATGATGAAAGCGAAGCTGAACAGAGTTTGCAGTATCACCTGTATCTCGTTCTCGGGCTGCGCTAACTGCCCCAGCAACTGGAACATTGAATCACTGCAGTTGAGAACAGACCAAACGTTATAAAGTTAGCGTGAAACAGCGCGTAATCTTGTTTCGGTGGAGCCGATCAGGGACTGGTTTCACAGCGTTAGCACAATTTTTAAGGGTGTTACCCTTGAGTCATAGGGATGTTCCGCTACGCCGTCAAGCGTATAACACGTGGGAGGGGGATGTTCCTGTCGCTTTTCCTCAGCGTAGCCCTCGCGGCCACCCTCTTCTCAGGGATACTGCAGGGGGCGGACGCCATAGGCGTGGCGATACTGGACAACACGCTTGAGTCGGCGTACGTGGACATAATATCGAGCGCCAGCGACAAGAACGTCACCAAGACCCATTACTGGGAGATAGACGGAATCCTTGAGGCAGTTGAGGGCGTGCAGAGCGTTGACCACTTCATCCACTTCGCCGCTGACCTGGAGTCCGAGTCACTGAACGGCACCGTGGACACGGTCATACTTGCCCTACCCCCCGACTCCTCCCTGTACGATGGCATCACGGACGTACAGGTTTTTGAGGACGGCGTGGTCTACGTGGACGCCAGCTCATCGAACGCCATGGAGATACTTCAGAGCAGCCCCCTGACCATATCCTTCGAGACCTTCCTCCCCTACAATCCCCCCGGCTTCGAGTTCAGGCGTTTCAACTTCACTGTGGCCGGTTCGGTGGCGCTAAACGATAAGGTGTTCCAGATAGGCACGGGCAGGTACAACATCTACCTGAGGAGCCTGATACAGGGCAGAGAGGACCTGGGGAGACGGCCAAGCTACAACATGGTGCTTGTCACGGAGAGCACCTTCACAGAGATGCTTTGGAAAGTGTTCAGGGAGCAGAGGAGGCCCGTGGTTGACCAGACCACGGAGGCCCTCATAGTCCTGGACAGGGACAGCATCGTCAACCCCTGGGATTTCACGGGATCGAAGAACAGAATCCAGCTCATATACGAGGACATCAACACGGAGGGTGCCAGCTTCTACTATGTCCCACGGAGCTACCTGGGGGAGCTCATCGACACCGTGTCCTCGCTGGGCAACCAGATGAAGACGAGCACCATGCTGGTGGCTCTTCCAGTCTTCTTCTGCGCCTGGTACCTCGGGATGACCGTCAGCGACGTCTTGTTCGACCTAAGAAAGAGGGAGATTGGGCTGCTCCTGACCAGAGGTATGACCCACAGGCAGGTGGTCTACATACTCGTCTTCGAGGGGCTCATCATCAGCCTCGCGTCAGCCGTGGTAGGCGTCATGGCCGGGGCTTGCATCCTGACGCTGGTCATACCAGGCGTCTCGATCCTGGCTCTCCTGGGGTCCATTAGCTTGGTTACGCTGGGGGCGACCCTCCTCTTCAGCTCGGCTTTATCCTTGTTCGCGCTCATCAGGCCGGCCCAGAGGGCCACGGAGGTTAACATCGTGGACGCGTTGAGGGAGCACCAGAGCGAGGAGGAAACTTTGGGTGATTGGAAGACTCCGCTCCTAGCCTTACTTCTGGGTGGGTACAAGGTCGCCATGCAGGTGGCCGGCCTGACCGTGGAGCAGTTCAGGCCCACCACGAGTAACCTCGTGGTTACGCTCCTGTATAGCACTTGGTGGGGCACCGACTACCTGTTGGGGTACATCGCCTCCATACTGCTGTTCTGGGGCTTCGTCAAGCTCTTCCTCCAGTACGTGCCTGGCTTCCAGTCGATGCTCGGCGGGATGGCCTCTCTGGTGGCCGGGGACGCCGCAAGGCTGTCGGCCATGAGTAGCGGCAGGAACCTGAAGAGGACGGCCGCCTCCACCTTCATGATCGCGCTGATCATGGGTTACAGCGTGGGCGTGATAGGGAACGTCGCCAGCACCACCGACTTCATGAGGCAGGCGGTGCAGTACTCTGTGGGGGCCGACGCGTCGGTCTGGCTCTTCGAGGGCGACGACGTAGATGAGCTGATGGACGCTATATCTGAGATGGAGGGCGTTGTCGCTGTGGCCAAGGAGACCCACTTCTCTCCGTACAGCAGCCTTGGGGACGTGCCAATAAGGGCGGTCGCGCCCCTGGAGTGGATGGAGGCCGCCAACATGGAGGAGGGCTGGGTGGAGGACACACGGGTCTTCCACGCCATGGACGAGGGCGAGAGCTTCGGAATCATGGAGAGGGGCGCAGCCGAGAAGCTGGGCATAGCCGTGAACAACACATTCCTCGTGAAGTTGCAGTCCAGGCTCTACCCCATAAAGATGGTCGGCCTCTTTGGGAAGGAGCCCGGGGAGTACTGGGCCGTGCAGAACCCCACTGTGTACGTCAACGAGGGGTTCCTAAGAAACGTGAAGGCGAAGTTCATAGACCAGAGTAGGATCATCGTCAACCTTGAAGAGGGCGTGGACCTGGACGCCTTCAAGGAGGCCGTTGAGGACCTCAGCACCGACGTTGAGAGGGTGGACGTGACGGCTCTGCTGGCGGAACAATCTCTCAGCAACATATACTTGGCCGGGCCCAGGAGGGTCGAGGAGCTGGGCGCCTACTTCGCGGGGCTCATAGCCAGCCTGGGCGTGGTTCTGATCGTGTCCACGATCGTCAGGAGCAGGGGCAAGGAGCTGACCATCATGGCCATCAGGGGGTACAGCCCCGGCCAGCTCAGCGTGAGCCTCATCTTCGAGACAGTTGGGATGGAGCTCCTGGCCATACTGCTGGGGGTGTCCGTGGGCTACGCCTCCCTGAGGGGGCAGACCCAGCTCTTCAACCAGCTGCTCTCCACCAGCATACAGAGGAGGCTGATCTTCCCCCTGTCGGCCCAGGTGAACCTGCTGATAATCGTGGGGCTGCTGTTCCTGGCCACGCTGCTGCCCATACTCGTGGCCGTGGGGAGGATAAGCGGCTCACCCGACTTGAAACTGGAGGAGTAGAATTGAGCATAAGGAACGCTGTCATCGTGAGGGACCTGGTCAAGGTCTACAGGCTAGGTGAGATAGAGGTACAGGCGCTTAGGGGCCTAAACATGAACGTGCGGAAGGGTGAGATGGTGGCGCTCATAGGGCCCTCAGGCTCGGGCAAGTCGACGCTCCTCAACATCATGGGGGGCCTTGACAAGGCGACGGCGGGCAGCGTCAAGGTCTTCGAGACCGACCTGACGAACCTTTCGCCCGCCCAGCTGGTGGGCTTCAGGCGGGAGACCGTGGGCCACGTTTTCCAGAACATGAACCTGATACCCACGCTGACGGCCGCTGAGAACGTGGAGCTCCCCATGGCTGCCCTGGGCGTCCCCGCCGCCCAGAGGATGAAGCGGGTCGAGGAGCTCGTCGCCGTGGTGGGCCTGAAGGAGAGGATGAGCCACAAGCCGGGGGAGCTGAGCGGCGGGGAGCAGCAGAGGATAGCCCTGGCCGCGGCCCTGGCCAACGATCCTCCCCTGGTCCTGGCGGACGAGCCCACCGGTGAGCTGGACACTGAGAACGCGACGGTCGTCGTCGAGTACCTGAGGAAGGTGAACAGGGACCTGGGTAAGACGGTGGTGATGGTGACCCATGACCCCAGGATGGCCCGGATGGCCGACAGGATACTGAGGATACACGATGGGGTTGTGGAGGCCGACGTGGCGCCGTCCTCGGAGGCTGGGAGGCCGGCCGACTACAGCGAGATGCTGAAGTCGAGGCTGGGTGAGATCGATGCGGCTCTGGCTGGGCTTGACGGCCAGTTCAGGGCGGGGCAGATAAGCGGGGACGAGTACGTGGAGCGGCAGACGAGGCTGAGGAGGACCGTGGAGGTTCTGCGTGAGGAGCTTCACAGGCTGGGCGTGGTCAACTAGCATTTCTGCGTGCGTGGGTAGGGGGGAGGGGGTACCTTCACCGCCACCACTTTTCCCCGTTTTCAGGCTTATTTTCGTGTTCGGAGGCTTTTCCGGGGTTCTATGGCGGCGATGGTCGGCGGTTGTCGTCGCCGCGGGTTTACGCCAACTGGAACATTCGGCTGTGATCCTTCCAGAATAACCATTTTATGTGGAAGGCGCTACGGTGTCACCATGGCGAAGGATGGCCTGGATGATAGGCTGGCGAGGTGGGGCGAGCTCTTCGATGAGCTGGCGCTGGACGCGGAGACCATCGTCAGGGACCTGTCGGAGTTGATCAACTATGTGGCGTTCTCGGCGATGCTGATGCTGATACTGGGGGTGGCCGCGTTATCCATTCCCGTCCTGAGGGGGATGGAGGCCAGGTACGTGGGAGCGGGCGTCGTCATCTTCTCCCTGTGCGCCGGTAACGCGTACAGCCTTTACCGTAGGTGGCGTCTGCTCAAGTCCAAGTATGATCGCCTGGAGTCTCTGCGCGGCGGGTTAGAGGAAGCATAGGTGTGTGGTTTGGCTCCCAGGAGGTCCCCGGGCGTCATCGCGCTTGAGGTTCTGGACTGCGTGGGGGAGGGGGAGGCGTCGAGGTGGGACCTGATCAAGGTGCTGGGGAACGAGGCCCAGCTCAGGGTCTGGGTGGAGGAGTTCTTCCTGCTCGAGGGGGTGCTGGCTGAGCGCCGTGAGGGGGCGCGCTGCTTTTATCGTAGGACTGAGCGGGGGGAGCTTCTTCACAGGCTTCTGAGGAGCGGGCACATGCTCAAGATTCTTCACAGGGTGAGCGGAAGAAAGCTGAGGTGAGGACTCCAAGCATTTTTTAATTAATCAAAGGCTAAATTCTTTGTTACAAGGGACGTTGATATTGAATTTCTCACATGCAGATAAATAATAAATGTGAGATGAAAACAGATGTTGGATGTGGAAGAAGCTCAAACCAAGAATGCGAAGCTCCGAGAAGCCGTAGACCAGTGGAGGGAGAACCATATAGAACGATGGACATCTGTAACATTTATTATTGGCCCAGTTTCAAATATTCAATTATGTGATTTAGGTTATTAGTTTTCCTGATTTTCGGTATCTATGTAC
>DASWLJ010000273.1:0-7378 GCA_036396185.1 Bathyarchaeia archaeon
TGGATGTCCTCGTCCTCCATGTCGAAGAACTCCTCTTTCTCTATCACCAGGAACGTTGTGGGCTTGTTGAACTTGACGACGGTCTGTACCATGCCGCAGTAGGGGCACTCCTTGTGGCGCTTGTACTTCTTGGCCTGCTTCATGATCTCTGTCGCTGTCTCGTCGCTCACCTTGCCGAACATCTCAATGTCGCTGTGGCGCTGCCCCCGCAGCTTCTCCTTGGTGTCCTCGTCTAGGAGGATGCTTCCACAGCCGCGGCAAGTGGAGCCTAGCACCTTGTAGATCTGTTTGGCGAACTCGACGTGCACCACGGGGACAGCCAGCTCTATGTGGCCGAAGTGGCCGGGGCAGTTGATGGCTATGTTTCCGCATGTGCGGCACCTCTGCCTGGGCTCAAGTGTGCCCAGCCTCTGGTCCATGAGGCCGCCCGCTATGGGGGCGCCGTCCTCGTCGTAGGTGTCGCTTGTCTGTATCTCGACGACGCTGAGGCGCCTCACCTCGTCGGGGGACAGAAGTCCGAACTGTATGGCGTCAATTACTTTGCTCATCCTACTCAGCCTCCTTGGTCAGCTTGAGGCTTGGGCTCAGGCACAGGCTCTGCATCTCCTGCAGCAGCAGCTTGAAGGCGTAGCTGACGGTGACGGGCTCTATGTCGCTCTTGCCCTCACACGTTGGGCAGATGTACTTCCTCTGCCTGATGTCGTAGAAGCCCTGCTTGCCGCACTTCTCGCAGACATAGATGGTGTAGGCGTCCGACTCCTCTAGGAGCCTGTCCTTGAGGAGCATGGCGGCTCCGTGGCCGACTAGGCAGTCGCGCTCCATTTCGCCGAACCTGAGGCCTCCGCCCCTGGCCCTGCCCTCCGTAGGCTGACGGGTGAGCATCTGGACCTGGCCTCGGGCCCTGGCGTGTATCTTGTCTACGACCATGTGGTGGAGCTTCTGGTAGAATGCTACACCCACGAATATCTCTGCCTCGAACATGCGGCCGCTCATTCCATCGTACATCATCTCGCGGCCTCCGGCTTGGAAGCCTAGGTCCTTCAGTATCTCCTCTAGGGCCTTGGGGTCCTCGTTGGCGAACGGCGTCCCGTCAACGATCTCCCCTCTAAGGGCGGCAGCCTTGCCCGCTATTGCCTCTATGAACTGGCCCACGGTCATGCGGCTGGGGTAGGCGTGGGGGTTCATGACGATGTCCGGGACGGTGCCACTGGCGGTGAAGGGCATGTCCTCGGGGGCCACCAGCATGCCTATGACTCCCTTCTGGCCGTGCCGGGAGACGAACTTGTCCCCCAGCTCGGGAACCCTGTGGCTGCGGACCTTGACCTTGACCAGCTGGCTGCCCTCGATGTCCTTGGTGATGAATATCTGGTCCACGACGCCCACCTCTGTGGGCCTGACGCCTATGCTGGTGTCGCGCAGCTGGGGGCCCCTGATCTCTATGCCTCTGTACTCCTCCATGAAGCGTGGCGGGCTGGTCTTGCCGATGAGTACGTCGCCGCCCTTGACCTCCGCCTCGGTGGCTATGAGGCCGTCGCTCTCCAGCTGCCTGTAGGCGTCGGCGCCGTGGTAGCCGCGGATACCCGCCTCGGGGATGGTGAGCCTGTCCTTGGCTCCGCCCAGGTACTGCTTGCACTCGGCCTTGTAGATCCTGTAGAAGCTGCTGTGGCCTAGGCCCCTCTGCACTGCGCCCTTGTTGAATATGATGGCGTCCTCCATGTTGTAGCCGATGCTGCTGAGGATCGCTATTATGAAGTTCTGGCCCGCGGGGCGCTCGTTGTAGCCGATGACCTCCATGGGCTTGGTGGCCACCAAGGGCTTCTGGGGGTAGTGCAGGAGTTGGCCGCGCGTGTCGGTCCTCTCGCCGTGGTTGAATGCGTATATGCCTGGAGCCTGCTTGGCCATGGCCGCCTGGTACGTGTTCCTGGGGCTCTGGTTGTGCTCGGCGTAGGGGATGATGGCGGAGCCCACGCCCAGGATGCAGTATGTGCATATCTCCATGTGGGTGTGCTCCTCCGTCAGCTCCTCGGCCTTGATGCCTATGTAGGCGTTCTCCTCCTCGTCGCTGTCAAGGCACTCCATGATGCCCTCCCTGATGAGGTCGCTCCACGTCCACCTGTCCTGCTTTATGTTGCGTATGTGCCGCTGCTTGAGCAGGGGCTTCCCGTCCTCGACCACTATAAGGGGGCGCCTGATGCGGCCCTCGTCGCAGTTGACGTATATCTCGTTATAGTTCCTGTAGTAGGCTATGTTTGCCTCGCCGCTGATCTCGCCTTTGCGGCGCATCTCCCTGAATGTCTTCGTGAGCACCGCCGGGGACGTTGTATAGCCCAGGAGGTAGCCCTCCACGAAGATCTTGCTGCCCTCGTGGCGTAGCTGCTCGTCGGCGTCCTTGGCCTTCACGACTCCCATGAACTCGAGGGTGCGCTTCACCTTCTCGGCGTCGGTGCCGACGCTGACGCTGCTCATGAGGGCCAGGTTCTTGACCAGGCCACAGTTTGCTCCCTCCGGCGTCTCGTTGGGGCAGAGCCTGCCCCAGTGGGTGCTGTGGAGGTCACGGGCCTCGAAGTTGGGCTGGCTCCTGCTGAGGGGGCTCTGGAGCCTGCGCAGGTGAGAGAGTGTTGATAGAGTGTTGGTGCGGTCGAGGAGCTGGGTCATGCCTACGCGGCCTCGCCTCCAGTTGCCTGTGGCCAGGGCGTGCTGTATCCTGCTCGTGATGATGCCGGGCCTGACCGCTGCCGAGATGAGGACGCCCTTGCGGCGGGTGCTCATCCGCCTGAACTGGTATCGCATGTCGCGGTACAGGCTCCAGAACGCGCTCCTGAACAGCTCGGCCAGTAGGGGGCCGGCGAGCTTGATGCGTTTGTTTCTCAGGTGGTCCTTGTCGTCCTCCACACGCTGCCCAAGCTTCAGCTCGATGATCCTTGACGCCATCTCGCCCAGGAATATGGCTTTGTCGAGGCGCTCATCGGGATCCCTGCCTATGTGGGGCAGGAGGTTCCTGTCTAGGATGGTCTCGGCGCGTTTGACCCTGAACTCCTTGACCTGGCCGAAGGCCACACGGTTGCCTATGTAGAGGATGGCCTCCTCGATGCTCGGGATGCTGCTGGCCTCCCTGTAACTGGGCTCCAGCTCGTTGAGGATGTCCGGGTCGAGGCTCACCATCTCGGCTACCTGCCTGTCTGTCTGTACTCCCAGGGCCCTCATGAGGACCACGAAGGGCACGGGGACCGGCACGCCGGGGATGGTGATGCTCATCTCGCCCTTGGTCTTGAGGCTCATCTCTATTCGTGCGCGGAACCCGACGGTGGTGCTGAACACCTTGCCCCTGTACACGGGCTTGGTTCCCCTGTCATCCGTCTCGATGAGGACCCTGTTGGGGGCCAGGTCCTCCAGGCTGACGATGACGCGCTCGCTTCCGTTGACTATGAAGTAGCCCCCCACCTCGTCCGGGTCCTCCCCCAGTTTGACGAGCTCGTCCTTGGTGTGGCGGCTGAGGAGGCACAGGTTGGACTTGACCATGATGGGCATGTCGCCTATGTTGACCCGCTCGTAGGTCTCGTGGCCCTCGTCGTCCAGCTCTATCTCCAGGTAGAGTGGGGCGCTGTAGGTGAGGTTGCGTATGCGGGCCTCGCGGGGGTAGACCTCCCGGACGGTGCCGTCCACCTCCACGACGCGTGGCTCGCCTATCTCTATGGCGCCGAACTTTATGTTGTACGTGTGGTTGGGGACCTCGATCTGGATGCCCCCTATCTCGTCTATGATCTGCTGCAGCGTGTTCCTGGTGAAGTCGTTATACGAGTCCAGGTGCTGCTTGACGAGTCCCTCCTCCTGGAAGAAGGACTTCATCAAATCCCAGTGTTCAAGGTCTGTGAGAAGCAAACTAAACCATCCTTCCAAAATGAATGAACGTAGGGCGGGGAAGGGCTCTGGCTGCTTTAAAGGGATCAGGTCGTCTCATTTACCCGTTTTTCACCTTGCCGAGAAGCCTTCCTAACCCTAACGAGGCTATACGTTAGGACAACTGCTCCCTAATAAATGTTACTCGATGCGGAGCCTGTTCCTACTTTCTCTTGGCGATACAAGCCTTTTTAAGGCTTCTTTTGCAGCCCGGGAATATAACCTTTTCCCGTGCTGGAACCCCAGAAAAATACAAACTTTTATAGGTGGACTCTGTATTTCGATAAGAGCCCAACGATCCACGGAGAGGCAACAGATTGGCTGAAATGATTGAGAAGGTGCTTGAACGGAGCGTCGGCAAGACGGTGCTCATCAAGGTGCGTGGCGGCAGAACCCTCAGGGGCACCCTGGAGGGCTTCGACCAGCACGTGAACCTGTACATGAGCGACGCGGAGGAGGTCAGCGACATGGAGAACGTCCGCAGCATCGGCGCCATCGTCCTCCGCGGCGACAACGTCATAATGATTAGCCCGCCGCCGGAGTAGAACACGTATGCCTACGAAACATGCGCTTCACCACGGCAATAAGGTCCACATCCAGTGCAGGCGCTGCGGCAGGAAGGCCTTCCACGTCGTCAAGAAGATCTGCGCGGCCTGCGGCTACGGGAGAACCGCGCGGCTCAAGAGCCTTGCCGTGAACCGCAAGGACATTAACAGGACTAGGCGCCTGGTCTAGGTCTCCGGGTTTGTGCGCCTTTTTGGTGCCCTGGTTTCCTGTCTAGATGGTTGTTGTCTTTGGCTTGGTGCAGGGTAGCTGTTGTGCTGTAAGGTTATCCTGTGTGTTGGTGAGTAAATTCGTCTTTGAATGAATCTCTTTATCTTTTATTCTCTGCGTGTGCGCGTGGGGGGAGGGGGGCCTCCGCCGCCGCCACTTTTCCCGGTTTTCAAGCCTGTTTTAGGATTCGGAGGCTTTTTCAGGGTCCTTTTGGCGGCGACGGATGGCGGAGGTGTACTTAGCTTCCGCTGGTCGGGCGTCTCTTCGGTTTTCCGGGTCTGGCGCCGCGGGTTGCAGCTCTACTGGAGTTCTCCTCTCGTGAGGCTTTCGCGTCGCCTGGCTCGGTAAGGTTATAATATGTTGGCTTGTCCCTATTTGTGCGTGCGGGAGTACCCGAGGTTGGCCTAAGGGGCGGGACTTAAGATCCGGTTCTTCGGGTGGGAGATCCCGTGTCTGAGGACTTCGAGGGTTCGAGTCCCTCCTCCCGCACCAAAGACTACACCCCAACCACACGAGACTTTGGTATCTTGAATATCTTCACACCGTTAAGGTCAGCAGCCTCAACATATCCTGCCTCAATCAACGGTATCGACTGTTCTATGTTCTCGGCTACCTTGGTGATGTATTCATCATCCTCGACGCCGAAATAGGTCTCAGCTAGTTGAATGTACCTGAGTGTGTTTTTGAATGACCTATGTCCAAGTCTACGTTGTACAAATAAGATGTCTTTTATTTCATGGCACGCGCGCAAGAAGTATTATAAATTTAAATAATATACTTTCTTCATTGGAAGGAATTTCTACTTTGAAAGCACCTCATGATGATTTCTCCGAAGACGCGCGCAACAGTGATACTCCCGTGAAGTTTGCGCCGAAGACAGACAGCTTCGACTACTTCCGTCGCGAGGAGATGATCCCTATGCGCGACGGCGTGAAGCTCAAGACCATAATCCTAGTGCCAAAGGGCGCGCAGGACGCCCCGATAGTGATCACGCGCACACCCTACAACGCCTCGGGGCGCACGCTTCACTTCAACAGCCCTAACCTTTCCTCGGTCGTGCCGCAGATGAACGATACCACGTCTGCGGCGCGCTACATCATCGTGTACCAGGATGTGCGTGGGAAATACGGCTCAGAGGGCGACTACGTGATGAACAAGCCGCTAACGGGGCCCCTTAACGTGACCGGCACCGACCACTCGACCGATTGCTACGACACCATTGACTGGTTGGTGAAGAACGTGCCGGAGTCGAACGGCCGCGTGGCCGCTATGGGCGGCTCCTACGAAGGCTACACAACGTTGATGTGCACGATAAATCCGCACCCGGCATTGAAGGCCGTGGTACCCTTCGCGGCGATGGTGGACGGCTGGATGGGTGACGACTGGTTCCACTGTGGCGCGTTCCGCCAGGAGGCGTCGCTGCCGTACGCCTACGACCAGGAGGCGACGCGCAAGAACGAGGCCAAGTGGTGGTCAGGGACCTACGACACCTATGAAGAGTTTCTGCGCGCGGGCAACGCAGGCGCGATGGCGGCCTCGCGCGGCATGGAGAGCATCGGGTTCTGGCAGAAGCTCGCAGCGCACACGGCCTATGATTCCTTCTGGCAACAGCAGGCCGTGGACAAGTTGCTCGCTGAACGCCCGCTCACTGTGCCGATGCTGATCGTCGGCGGGCTCTTCGACCAGGAGGACATCTACGGTTCACCCAGGCTCTACAAGGCTCTTGCGCCCAAGGATCCCGATGGCAGGTTCGTGCACTTTGTGCTCGGGCCCTGGAACCACGGGCAGGGGCGGCGCGATGCACGCAGCCTCGGCCCGCTACAGTTCGAGGGCGACACTGGCGGCTGGTTCAGGCGCAATGTGATGCAGCCGTTCCTGGACCACTACCTGAGGGACGCCCCGAAGCCTGACACCCCGCGCGTGCTCGTGTACGAGACAGGCGCGAATGTATGGCACCGCTACGACGACTGGCCGCCTGCGTGCGCGGACAGCTGCGTGGCGCGATCGCGCAATCTTTATGTGCAGGAAGACGGAGGACTTGGCTTCGAAGCGCCGCCCGCCGCAAAGCAGGCCTTCGACGAGTACATATCTGATCCCGCGAAGCCCGTGCCCTACCGGCAGAGGCCGACGGTACCGAATTACGCATCGGAGTCCACTTGGGGCGAGTGGCTGGTAGACGACCAACGCCACGCCGCCTCACGCACAGACGTGCTGGTCTGGTCCACGGAGCCGCTGAAGGAGCCCGTGCGTGTCGCGGGCCAGCCTGTCGCGAGGCTGTTCGCCTCTACGAGCGGAAGCGATTCTGACTGGGTCGTGAAGATCATTGACGTCTGGCCGGACGAGGTGCCTGAGAACCCGAAGCTCGGCGGCTATCAGCAGATGCTTTCGGCCGACATCTTCCGTGGCCGGTATCGCGAGGATCTAGCGGTCGCGAAGCCGCTGGTGCCCGGTAAGGTGCTGGAGTACCGCATCCCCTTGCCGCAGGTGAGCCACACCTTCCTGCCCGGCCACCGGATCATGGTGCAGGTGCAGTCGAGCTGGTTCCCACTCTACGACCGCAACCCGCAGACCTTCGTGCCGAACATCATGTTTGCGCCGCCGGAGAGCTACCGAAAGGCGACGCAGCGCGTGTGGCGGACGGCGGAGTTCCCGACGGCGATCGAGCTGCCCGTTATCTCATAGCGTATGCGCGTACTAATAACTACAC
>DASWLJ010000274.1:0-7868 GCA_036396185.1 Bathyarchaeia archaeon
TGAGGGCTGCAGGGCGACCATGCCCCCCTACGAGGTCATCGAGACGCTCCAGAACCTTTCCGCCCGTATAGGCTATCACTTCCCGGATGAGTGCAAGAGCAGCGACAAGAGCATCCTGCGGAGCGGGTTCATCCAGAGGCCCGGAGCCCTCAAGAGCGTGGAGCTCACCAGACTGACCAGCGAGGGCCTGGAGCTGCCCCAGGTGCCGTCCCCGCCCGACCTCCCCAGGTTCAAGGAGGCGCTGCGGAGGCTGTCCGAGCTGAGGGTGCCGCTATGATGTACGCGTTCTATCCCGGGTGCCTGTCCCAGGTGGAGCAGTTCAGCTGCCTCTCGTCCACAAGGGAGGTGCTGACCAAGCTGGGGGTCAGGCTGCAGACCATGGACGGCTCCAGCTGCTGCGGCTACCCGACCTACAGGCTGTCCTCTCCCGTGACCTGGAGCTACCTGACGGCCAGGAACTTGGCCCTCGCCGAGAGGCTCGGCCTAGACGTCCTCACCAGTTGCAACGACTGCTATCTGTCGTTCAGGAAGGTCACCAGAGCCATGGAGGACGACCCCCGGCTGAGGGAGACGGTGAACGATGCCCTCAAGCTGGAGGGGCTGGAGTACGGCGCCAGGGCCGAGACGTACCACGTCGTCGAGGTCCTCCACGACAAGATAGGCGTGAAGGGAATCTCTGAGGCAGTCGTGAAGCCCTTCAAGAACCTGAGGCTCGCGACGCAGCCCGGATGCCACCTGTTCAGGCCCGGTGACCTGCCCACCCCGGACGAGTCCGAGCCTCACAAGCTCGACGACTTGGTCAGGGCCCTGGGCGCAGAAACCTTCGACTACCCGCACAAGCTGGACTGCTGCGGCTCCATGATGTACGCCCCGGACCCGAAGGCCTCGCTGAGGGTAGTAGGAAAAAAGCTGGAATCGGTGAAGGAAGCCGGGTTCGACGGGCTCGTCACGATCTGCCCCCACTGCTTCAGGATGCTTGACACGATGCAGGGCTCCGTGGACAACGCTCTGGGCAACGGGGGGGTCAGGGTGCCCGTGTTCCACTACGCCCAGCTCCTGGGCCTCGCCATGGGCCTCTCCCCGGCGCGGCTTGGGCTCCAGTTCAACTCCAGCCCGGTGAGGGGCCTCGTCGACAGGATGTGAGGCTGAACCCGTTGAGGGGAGCTGGTGCATCCGTGTGTGCGCTCAGCGGAGAACTCGCTGAGGCGAACCCACGTTCCCATCTTTATTGTTCTCGAATTAGCGAAAGGTGATGCTCTTGGCCACTAGAAACGAGTTAGAGGTAAAGTTCATCTCGAGAATGCTCAGCCGGCTCGTCGGAGAGATGAACGCTGAGGTCTGTGATCAGTGCGGCAAGTGCTCGTCAGCCTGCCCCGTGTCAAAGGAAATAGAGGGCTTCAACCCGCGGCAGCTGATAGCCAAGGTCTCCACGGGCAGGCTTAACGGGCTGCTCAAGGAGGACGCCATCTGGACGTGCACCACGTGCCTGAAGTGCAGGGAGAGGTGCCCCGAGGAGATATCCCCCTACGACGTCATCCTGATCCTCCGGAACCTGGCGTACAGGGCCGGGTACAGCTACCCCAAGGGCTACGACGACTTCATCGAGGGCGTGAAGGAGTCGGGATACGTCTCCAAGCCCCAGACAGTGAAGACTAGGGACGGTGGCAAGATGAGCCGGGAGGACATGGGCCTGCCAGAGGTAGCCGGCCCAGAGGACATGGGGCGGTTCAGAGGCATAGTCGAGGGAATCATCGAGGCAGGTAAGAGCGGATGAAGTACGCATTATACCCCGGGTGCACCGTCCAAACCGACCAGTTCGGGTACGAGGCCTCGGTTAGAGAAACCCTGCCTAATCTAGGCGTCGAACTAGTGGACATGAGGGGGGCCAGCTGCTGCGGCTTCCCCGCCTTGAGCAGCATATCCAAGGTAGGCTGGCACTACCTCTCGGCGAGGAACCTGGCCATAGCCGAGAAGATGGGCCTCGCCATGCTACCCCTGTGCAACGGGTGCCACCTCTCGTTCATCGAGACCATGCACTTCCTAGAAGAGGACCTCGAGTTGAGGAGCATAATCAACAGTCACCTGGAGAAGGAGGGCCTCATGTACGAGGGGAATGCGAAGGTGGTCCACCTGCTGGAGGTCCTCCACGACCAGGTGGGCGTGGACAGGATCAGAGGCCAGGTTGTGAAACCCTTGAAAGGCCTGAAGATAGCCTCTCACCCCGGCTGCCACGCCATCAGGCCCAGCGACCTGCAGAAGGTGGACGACCCGGAGGACCCCCGGAAGCTGGACGACCTAATCAAGGCGCTGGGGGCAGAGACCTTCGACTACCCCGAGAAGATCGACTGCTGCGGCTCGCAGCTCGCCGTGGCCTCGGGCAGGACGACCCTGAAGATCGCGGGGGACAAGCTCAAAGCGGTAAAGTCCTACGGGTTCGAAGCCCTCGTGACCACCTGCCCGTTCTGCTTCAAGATGTACGACGGGAGGCAGAGGGCCATCAAGGGGGCCCTCAAGGACGACTCGCTGGACCTACCAGTCTTCTACTACACTCAGCTTCTTGGGCTGGCGCTGGGCTCCAGCCCCGACAGGCTCGGGCTCCAGATGAACATGAGCCCGGTCGACAGCATCGTGGAGAGGATAACGGAGTAGATGACATGAAGCCAGTAATGGTTATCGGCGGAGGCGTCGCCGGCATCCAGGCCGCACTGGACCTGGCCGACAGGGGCCTCACAGTCCACCTCGTGGAGAAGGACCCCAGCATAGGCGGCGTCATGGCGCAGCTGGACAAGACCCTGCCAACCATGGACTGCAGCATCTGCATCCTGGCCCCCAAGATGATCGAGTGCTTCAGGCACCCCAACATCGCGATCCACGCCCAGAGCCGGGTGAAGGAGGTGGCTGGGGGAGCGGGCAACTTCGACGTGAAGGTGCTCAAGGAGCCCCGCTCCGTGGATGAGGCCAAGTGCACGGGCTGCGGCCTCTGCACCCAGAAGTGTCCAACAAAGGTGAGGAACGAGTGGCAGGAGGGGCTCACGGACAGGAAGGCCATATACATCATGTTCCCTCAGGCCGTGCCCCTCACCGCGACCATCGACAGGGACCACTGCCTTTACTTCCAGAAGGGCGTCTGCCAGCTCTGCAGCAAGGTCTGCCCCGCGGGGGCCATAGACTACGAGCAGAAGCCCGAGGAGCTGAACCTTAACGTCTCGTCCATAATCGTTGCCACCGGATTCCAGGAGTACGACCCCACCGAACTCAAGGAGTACGGCTACAGCAGGTTCAAGGACGTCCTCACGGCCATGGAGTTCGAGAGGCTGGTCTGCGCATCGGGCCCCACGGGCGGCCACCTGAACCGCCCCTCGGACAGCAAGCTGGCCCACAGGGTCGCCTTCGTACAGTGCGTGGGCTCCAGGACACACAAGAAGGGGTACCCCTACTGCAGCAGCGTCTGCTGCATGTACGCCACCAAGGAGGCCGTCCTCATCAAGGAGCACGACCCCGGGTCGGAGGTGAACATCTTCTACATGGACCTCAAAGTCTTCGGCAAGGGCTTCCAGCAGTTCGTTGACAGGGCCAAGAGCCACTACGGCGTCGTGTACGTCCGCGGCAGGCCCGGGGAGATCAGGATGAACCCCCTAACACGAGACCTGACCGTATGGTACGAGGACACTGTCACGGGCGACGTCTCCAGCATGGAGGCCGACCTAGTGGTGCTCTGCACCACCATGATATCCAGGCCCGAGAACAAGGAGCTGGCAAGGGCCCTGGGGCTGGAGCTGGACGAGTGGGGCTTCTTCAAACCGCTTAATCCGCTCACCAACCCCGTCGAGACGGGGATGCCGGGGGTCTTCCTGTGCGGGTGCAGCCACGGCCCCAGGGACATCCCCGAGTCCGTGGCCGAGGCCAGCGGAGCCGCTGCCTGCGCAGCCGAGGTGTCCAGGAGGTTCGCGTGATGAGCGATGAGCCAAGGGTGGGCGTGTTCGTGTGCCACTGCGGCATAAACATCGGCGGCTACCTGGACGTCCCCGACGTGGTGAAGTACGCTGAGAATCTGCCCGACGTGGCATACGCGGAGGCCAACCTGTACACGTGTTCGAGCGACGGCCTACAGAAGATCAAGGAGGCCATCAAGAGGCACAGCCTGAACCGGGTCGTGGTGGCGTCCTGCACCCCCAGGACCCATGAGCCACTGTTCCAGGGCGCATGCGAGGAGGCCGGCCTCAACAAGTACCTGTTCGAGATGGCCAACATCAGGGACCAGTGCAGCTGGGTCCACATGCACGAGCGTGACAAGGCCACCCAGAAGGCCAAGGACCTGGTCAGGATGGCCGTGGCCAAGGCCAGGCTGCTCACCCCCGAGGAGGAGCCTGAGATAGATGTCCACCCAGTGGGGATGGTAATAGGCGGAGGAGTGTCCGGCCTCACAGTTGCCCTCTCCCTGGCCGACCAGGGCTTCAAGGTGCACCTGGTGGAGCGGGAGGGCAGGCTGGGAGGGTACCTCAACAAGCTGGACAGGCTTTTCCCCAACAACACCAGGGCCGAGGACGTCATAGGGCCCCTCATCCGGAGAGTCGGAGAGACCCCCGATATAATGGTTCACCTTAACTCCACGGTAACCGACGTTAAGGGCTTCATCGGTAACTTCGACACCGAGGTCACCACAGGAGAAGAGGCCCAAATGCTCAACGTGGGCACCATCGTCGTCGCCACCGGAGCCGACTACCTGAACCCCAAGGGGCTCTACGGGTACGGAGAGTTGGAGGGTGTCGTTACCCAGCTGGAGCTGGAGCAGCTCATCAAGGAGGGCAGGCTGGGCGGAGCCAAGACCGTGGTCATGGTCCAGTGCGCCGGGGCACGCATACAGGAGAGGCCCTACTGCAGCAGGATATGCTGCTCAGAGGCCATGAAGAACGCTACGTTGCTGATGGAGGATAACCCCCGGCGGGACGTCACCATCCTGTACAGGGACCTCCAGACCTACGGCCTGGAGTACACGGAGCTGGAGCTAAACGCCAAGAAGAAGGGCGTCAAGCTTGTCAAGTACGAATTGGAGAGGCCCCCCGAGGTAACTAAGGGCGAGAAGGGGCCCGTGGTGAAGGTCTTCAGCCCTCTGCTAGGAGAGGAGCTCACCATCGAGGCCGACATGGTGGTGCTCTCCGCCCCGCTGATACCCAACGAGGAGAACAAGAGGCTCTCACAGCTGCTTAAGGTGCCCCTTAACTCGGACGGATTCTTCCTAGAGGCCCACGTCAAGCTGAGGCCCCTTGACTTCGCCACCGACGGCGTCTACGTCTGTGGTACCGCCCACAGCCCCAAGGAGGTGGCTGAGAGCCTCGCCCAGGCCAGGGGTGCAGCATCCAGGGCCGGGATACCCATGGCCAGGGGCAGGCTCAAGACCGCCGCAATCACAAGCGTCGTGGACGAGACCAAGTGCAGCGGCTGCGGAACCTGCATCGAGCTCTGCGCCTACAACGCCATCACCAAGAACGAGAGAGGCCTCGCCCAGGTCACCTCCGCGGTCTGCAAGGGCTGCGGCGTCTGCGGGGCCAGCTGCCCTGAGAGGGCTATAACCATGAGGCACTTCACCGACGAGGAGCTGGAGGCCCAGGGCCTCGCGGCCATTAAGGAGGCGTAGAACATGAGCGACTTCGAACCAAAGATAATAGGGTTCCTGTGCAACTGGTGCAGCTACGCGGGAGCCGACCTCACAGGGGTCAGCAGAATACAGTACCCCACCAACCTCAGAGTAATCAGGGTCATGTGCAGCGGCCGCGTCGACCCGCCCCTGCCTCTGGGCTTCCTGGCGGAGGGCGCCGACGGCGTCATGATCACGGGGTGCCACATCGGCGACTGCCACTACATAGACGGTAACCTATACGCTAAGCGCAAGTTCAGCCTGCTGGAGAGGCTTGTGGAGAAGGCTGGCCTAGATAAGGGCCGCGTCATGCTGGAATGGATCTCGGCGAGCGAGGGCCAGAAGTTCGCGGACGTGGTAACCGGCTTCATCGACAGGATCAAGAAGATAGGCCCGACACCGGCGACGACAAACCAAGAGATCAGGCTCAACCTCAAGGCGGCCCAGGCGGCCGCAGAGGCGTACCGCCTCAGGGCCCTTGTGGGTAAGGAGGAGCATCTGGAGAAGAAGGGCAGTGTGTATGGAGACAAGCTCTCCCAGGGCGAGCTGGACAGGATCATGGATGAGGCCGTGGAGCTGGAGTACACCCGGAACAAGATCAAGCTACTACTAGGACAGCCCATGTCTGTTAAGGAACTCGCGCAGAGGCTAGGAATAGACTCCAAGACCGTGCTGGAACACGTTGTGGTCCTCAGGCAGAGGGGCTGGGTGGACCTCCACGAGGTGAAGGACCATTCACCCCTCTACAAGACCATGGAGGTGCCCTAGATGAACAAAGTAGGAGCCGTTCTGGTGGTCGGCGGAGGCATCACGGGCATCCAGGCCAGCCTGGACCTTGCCGACGCCGGGTTCAAGGTCTACCTAATGGACAGGGAGCCCACCATCGGAGGCGTCATGACACAGCTGGACAAGACCTTCCCGACGAACGACTGCGCCATGTGCATACTGGCCCCCAAGCTGGTGGGCGCCGGTAGGCACCCCAACATAGAGCTCCTCACGTACACGGAGCTCGTCGACCTGAAGGGAGAGGAGGGGGACTTCACGGCCGTCCTGCGCAGGAAGGCCAGGAGGGTTGACCCGGAGAAGTGCACGGGCTGCGGTGACTGCGCCAAGAAGTGCCCCGTGGAGGCCATCGACGAGTACAACGAGGGCATGGCCAAGCGCAGCGCCTCATACATCAAGTACCCGCAGGCCGTGCCCCTGGTAGCCACCATAGACAAGACCAAGTGCATAGGCTGCGGCATCTGCAGCGAGGTCTGCAAGGCCGAGGCCATCGTCTACGACGAAAGCGACGTAACGGCGGAGCTTAAGGTAGGCTCTGTCATACTCAGCCCAGGCTTCCAGGCCTTCGACCCCAGCATCCTCACGGAGTACGGGTACGGCAGGTACCCCAACGTGGTCACCAGCATGGAGTTCGAGCGCATCCTCAGCGCCACGGGCCCCTACAGGGGCGTGGTGATGAGGCCCAGCGACGGCGACCTGCCCAAGCGGGTAGCGTTCCTCCAATGCATTGGTTCACGGGACGAGCGCGTCGGCAACCCGTACTGCAGCGGAGTCTGCTGCATGTACGCCATGAAGGAGGCCGTCATAGCCCAGGAGCACAACCCGGGCCTGGAGGCAACCATATTTTTCATGGACCTCCGCGCCTTCGGCAAGGAGTTCGACGATTACTACATCAGGGCGGAGAAGGAGCACGAGGTCAGGTTCATCAGGAGCAGGGTCGCGTCCACCCGGCAGGAGCCGGGAAGCCGCGACGTCCTACTCAGCTACGAGCTGGACGGCGAGATAAAGGAGGAGGCGTTCGACATGGTTGTCCTCAGCGTCGGGTTGAACCCGCCCGAGGACTCGGGGGATCTGGCCGACGCCGTAGGCATAGAGCTTAACCAGTACGGGTTCGCCAAAACCAGCTTATTCAAGCCCCTAGAGACAACAAGACCCGGAGTCTACGTGGCCGGCGCCTTCCACGGCCCCAAGGACATCCCGGACAGCGTAGCCCAGGAGAGTGGAGCCGCCGCTAAGGCGGCGAGGGGCATCGCACGGGAGCGGGGCAAACTCATCACAAAGGTGGAGTACCCCGCCGAGAAGCCGGTGGCTGGGGAGGAGCCCCGAGTCGGTGTCTTCGTGTGCCACTGCGGCATCAACATAGGCGGAGTCGTAGGCGTCAACGACGTGGTGGAGTACGCCAAGACGCTGCCCAATGTGGTCTACGCTGAGCAGAACCTGTACACGTGCA
>DASWLJ010000275.1:0-1763 GCA_036396185.1 Bathyarchaeia archaeon
TCCCTGAGGCGGCCCCCATGTCCACGGCTATGACGTGGGTCAAGGCCTACCCCACCTTAACGTCGCCGCAGACGTGGACCTTGACGCCCAGCTCGTGGAACATGGCGGCCTTGGCCGCCAGAGCCCTGTCGGCTGTCCCGGCGTCCGGAGCGTACACAACCTGTATGTGGTTAGCCTTGTGCCGCGCCATGAACTGGTCCCTGGTGACTCCGTGGAGCACCGCGCTCATGATGGGCCATTGGGGCGTGGTGGCTTCCCACCTCCTCCTCGTCTCCTCAGGGGGCAGGTCCACAACCGTGCCTCTGCCGATGTCCAAGTGCAGGCCGTCCGGCAGCACGTAGACGCGGCTCCACACGATCTCGCCGGGCCTGCTCTCACCCTTCAGGGTGCCTCCGCCCAGGGGGAAGTACATGGGCGGCTGCCTCTCGCTGCTCGCCCCCCTGTAGCCGCCCTTGAAGTGGCTGGGCGGCGCGGAGCCGCTGATGAGGAACACCCACACGTACTGGCCCCCGTACCAGTCGCCCCACCTGACGTCGTGGAGCGTCGTCGCGGGGTCCAGGCCCATGGCCCTCCAGACCCGGTTCGTGATCAGGGCGTCCAAGCCCGCGCCCTCGTCAACCTCGTTGAAGTGGGGCAGAGCCTCGCCCTTGTACAGCTCCTCGCCCGTCACGGAGTGGTGTACGGGGGGCCTGTCCACGTTGTTGAGCAGCCCCTCCGCCAGGTCGCTGGCCGGCACCATGTCCTTCAGCCCCTGCTGGTACTGGATTCCTATGAGGGCGCACCCGAAGTCGTGGGCAATCCTCACCGCGGCTATGTACATCTTAAGCTGCTCCATTACCTGGGCGTTTGTGAACTCCGTCGCGGGGTCCTTCCCCGTCACGAAGTCCACCCCCTTGACGTCCAGCCAGTACCGGGCCTTCGTGGCCTCGGCGTCCGTCACTGTCCTCATGGCCGCGACGAGGGCCGACTGGCTGAGCCTCTCCTTGTAGACGCCCAGGGGGTTCAGCAGCTCGTCCTCTATGATGCCGTTGTACATGCCCATGCAGCCCTCGTCGAAGACCCCCATCACAGCCTTCTCGCGTCTCAGCTGCTCGGCTAAGGCCTCGCCCAACCTCCGCTCCTCCCCGGGCAGGCTCCCGGGATTCAGGTCCCTTACGTGGCTCGCGTCGTGGGTGATCCTGCCCTCCCTGAGCCACTGCCTGATGCCGCCGAGGAAGAAGGGGTCGTCGAAGCTCTCGCTCCATATGGTGCTGTACCGTTTACCCATCTTGGAGAGGCACGCGTTCAGGTTCAGCATCCCCACGAGGCCGGGCCACTGGCCGCTCCAGTTGGCCAGGGTCAGTATGGGTCCCTCGTGGTCGCGGAGCCCAGCCAGGACGTGGTGGCTGTACTGCCACACGGCTTCCGCTACTATGACCCGCGCATCCCTGGGTATCTCCCTGAACACGTCCATACCCATCCGCTGGCTCCAGATGAAGCCGTGGCCTAGCTCGGGGTCGTAGGGGTGGCCCCTGAGGACGTGTATGCCTTCGGCCTGGAAGGCGGCTCTCACCCTCTCCTCCATCTCGGCCTGGGCGGACCAGCACTCCCTGTTGGCGCTGAGCCGCAGGTCCCCGCTTGCCACCAGCACGGCTTCGTCGGGGGCCAGAGGCTCGGGCCTCTTGATCTCTGGCAAAGAATAACTCATGGGTGAAGATTGGCGGTGTGGGGTGATAAAACTTAGTCTTCTCGGTCCCACCTGCTGATGATGTCCTGCACGTGCA
>DASWLJ010000276.1:0-6780 GCA_036396185.1 Bathyarchaeia archaeon
GTTCCCGACGGCGATCGAGCTACCCGTTATCTCATAGCGTATGTGCGTACTAATAACTACACTGCGTACGCTCACCCACACTGGTTACAATTTCCTCACCCATCCAGTAACTCGGTCACCTCTATGCAGCATCAGTTAACAGTTAACTCGTCGAGCTCCTTAATAGAAAAAAAGTTTCCAAAGGTCACTCATGGTAAAATAGGATGCATTCTTATTTTGTTGGTTTGCGCTGAGAAGAGCAGAGCTTCCTCTGTGCCCGAACACATATGAAGTAGGGAATGAAAAAAGAGGAAAAAAAGATGCACGGCATGTAAATCTGCGAGAAGCCCCTCAGCCCCCACAAAATCACGATTAAGAATAAAAGTGCGCGCGTACAGGGGATAAGAATTTATGACAACTTTAGGCAATACTACACGTCTTGTCTGGAAGCGTTCTAATCGTCGGCTCCGGTGTAGGCGGGGCAACCATCGCAAAGGAGTTATCAGCTCGGGGTGGAAATGTCACCATCCTTGAAGCAGGCGCCTACCCTAAGATAGGCACGGAGTGGAGGGCCACAAAGTTCTACACTGGGGGAGTCATGGGCCCGGGCGAGTTCTCTGTCGACAAAGTCGAGATACTGAGAACGATCATGGTCGGGGGCTCGTCGATGGTAACCATAGGAAATGGCGTGAGGACCCTGCAGAGCGAGTTCAGGTCCCTCGGCATAGACCTCGAAGAGGAGTTCAGGGAGGCCGAATCTGAGCTCAAAATAGTTCCATGCCCGGAGGAGAACATGGGTGAAAGGACCAAGTTACTCCGCAAGGCATCGGAGGAGCTGGGGTTCGACTGTAAGCCCATGCCCAAGTACATCGATTTCTCGAGGTGCGCTGGGTGCGGTGGCTGCGCCGTCGGCTGCGTGCATGGGGCGAAGTGGTCGTCTCGCAACTATCTTGGTGAATCCCTTAAGAACGGGGCTAAGTTGAAGACGGGTAACCGGGTCTTAGAGGTCATTCACAGAGGCGGACAAGTAGAGGGGGTTAAGGCGCAGACCCCTGAGGGCGTCAAGGAAATAGAGGCAGACACCGTCATCCTGTCGGCGGGAGGCATAGGGACCCCCATAATAATGCAGAACTCCGGCCTGGAGGCGGGTAGCCACCTGTTCGCCGACACGTTCGTCAACACCTTCGGCGTCATGAGAGAGGCCGCGTTTAGAAGCGAGTTGGGGATGGCCACCATCATCGACGAGTTCCACGACTCGGAGGGGTACATCCTGTCGCCCTTCATGGAGGGCCCCCTCGACCTGCTCACCGACCGGATCCCCCTAACCAGGAAACTGATCATCCCGAACCTGAAGAAAGTGATCGGGGTCATGGCTAAGACCAGGGACTCGCCGAATGGAAAGGTGAACGCTGATGGCTCAATTCTGAAGCCGGTCCCGGAGGTAGACCAGGCCAAGATAGACAAGGGCCACGAGAAATCCAGGCTCCTACTGGAGGCGGCCGGCGCGGACCCCAAAACCATCTTCAGGACCCACGTCAGGGCCGCGCATCCCGGCGGGACCGCCGCCGTCGGCCAAGTAATAGACGAGAACCTTGAGACGGAGGTCTCCGGCCTCTATGTATGCGATTGCAGCGCTTTCCCCGACACCCCTGGAAAGCCTCCGGTGTTAACGATCGTTGCATTGGCCAAGTATCTCGCGAAAAAGATGACATTGTAGAAGCCTCTCATGGCCCGCACCACTGACCTGAAGGGATCGCTAGGCTCTCTCAGCCTGGACGAGTACTGAGTGGGTCCGCGACCCGTGGCTGGACAGGGTAGGCTCGGTGGAGGTGAGGATGTCGGCCGAGCCGTTAAGCTCGACGCCTTCATCGTCGAATGCAGGCCATGCGCCCTCGTGAAGGCACATGATGCCTCTCATGATGTCTCCGGCGACGTATGTTTCAACCGCATCGACGCCCTGGGGGCTCGTGACCCTGACCACGTCGCCCTCCGATATCCATCTATTTTGGAGATGCAATTTTTCTACCTAAATCATAGGCTTTCTGCAGTAGCCTTCCGTTGGCTTGAACATCTCCTGCCTTACCCGCGCTGCCGTGGACCGCTCCCACGAGATCGGCCTTGACGTAAGCACATATGTCCTGGAAGGAGCGCAGCGCGTTGATCCCGCCTGAAGCGAACACGTCCTCATCCTCGTAGGTCAGGATCACGCCGATGTCCTTCCCCGTGAGCGCGTAGCCGTCTTCACCGTGTACAGCGTACGTTCGGTCGATGAACAGCTTCATCTGCGCGGACACGTTGAACCAGTAGACGGGGGTCGCGAATATCACTCCCTGAGCTTCACTGATCTTTTGGTACAGTGGCTGCATATCGTCCTTGATCACGCACCCTGTCTCCGGCTTCGCCCTGCAAGCGTCGCACGCGTTACAGGGGGCGATCTTCAGTTTGCCCAATGGTACTACGTCGGCTTCGCCGCCCGCGGCCTTGACCCCCTCAGCAGCCTTCAACGCCAGTATGGTGCTGTTACCGTTGTTGCGTGGGCTCGCCGTTAAAATTAAGATGCGTTTACCCGGTTTCATGCAATGATCCTGCGTCGGCAATGTATTTCAGCTTTCTTTTTGATACGAAGAAATCGCTCAGTCCACGTTTATTCTGAGCGTATGATTTAGTAGTAGAGGGAGCCGGCGGGGGCCTCCTTCACGGCGTACTTCTCCACAACGTCCCAGTCCACCTCGAAGCCCAGCCCGGGCTTGTCGGGGGCCGAGACGTATCCCTTTACGGGCCTGTAAGCTGGGTCTATGAAGAACGCCTCCAGTGGGACCGCGTTTATCTCCACCCACTCGCTCCTCACGTTGCTCAGGCTCAGGTGCACCGCCGCGGGGACGCCGGGCCCGAAGAAGAAGCTGTGGGTGGCTATGCCGAGGTTCCATGCCTCCGCGAGGGCGAATATCTTCCTGCACGTCGATATGCCGCCCGTCATGATCACGTCCGGTTGGACGACGTCCACCGCGTTCTGGGTTATCAGGTTCCTGAAGCCGTGGTGGGTGTGCTCGTTCTCGCCCCCTGCGATGGGTATGCTGGTCTTCTCCCTGAGCCTCGCCAGGCTGGGGTAGTCGTCCACGGGCCAGATGGGCTCCTCCAGCCACGTGAGGTCGTACCGCTCAAGGGCCCTGGCGTTCTTAGCCGCCTCCAGGGGGGTCCACGCGCCGTTCACGTCGAGCATGACCTCCACGTCGTCGCCGACGGCGTCCCTCACCGCCCTCGTGGACTCCACCGCGTCGCTTCTCCCCTGATGTATCTTCACCGCCTTGTACCCCTCCTCGACCCACTGAACCGATATCTTACCCACCTCCTCGGGTCTGCGGTACTCCATCAGGCTCGCGTAGGCCTTGACCTTGTCCCGGCAGAGGCCGCCGATCATCTCGTATACGGGCAGCCCCCTGGCCTTCCCGATGATGTCCCAGAGGGCGACCTCGACCGCGCTCAGCGCGTAAAGCGAGATGCCCCTGATGCCGTGGCCGAAGCTCGCCCTGTACGCCTTGTCCCAGAGCCTCTCCACGTGCATGGGGTTCTCGCCCACCAGCAGGGGCTTCAGCTGCTGCTCGATGTAGCCGCCCACGGAGCCGTAGGTGTACGGGATGGACTCCCCGTACCCCGTTATGCCCTCGTCCGTGGAGACCTCGACGAGTATGTGCACCCTTCTGCGGTTTGGGTAGGCGGAGACAGGTGACCCCTCTTTCAACGGTATCTTGAGGGCTATGGTCCTGATGTCGGTGATCTTCAACCTTGCTACCTCCAACATTGTACCGGTTTAGGGGATTATAAGTTAGGGTAAAAGTCGCGGTTCATGCAGTGCTCTTATTGCCATAAACCTGTCTTCTGGTCTCCTAACACACCCCGAGCTTCAATGGGGGATCATCGTGCCAGGTACTTGTAGGCCGACAGCAGGTGGACCTTCACGACGTGCATCAGCTCCTCCACCTCCACGTACTCATCCACGGTCCCCATCCCGTGGTTCGTCGGCCCATAATAGTAGGAGGGCACACCCCGGGCGCGCCAGAACTTGAGGTCCGAGCCGCCCAGGCTCACGATTGGCTTGGGGTCAACTCCCAGCAGCCTGGCATTGCTGCGCATCGTCTCCGCCATCTCGCCGTCTGGCTGGCTCCACAGGGGCCCGTCGTACCGGATCTCCTCCACTGACGCGCCAGGGTGCCGGCCCACGATCTCAGCTACCCTCGGCATCACGTCCTCCCTGCCCAGCCCTGGAGGCAGGCGCAGGTCTACCTCGAAGCTGCACTCCCGGGGTATGACGTTGACCTTTACACCGCCCTCGATGGTGCCCACGTTGACGCTGAGCCTACACATCACGTCGGCGCCGCCGGGCCCCAGGGCCCTCTCAGCCGCGTCCCTACCCTCGTCGATGGCTCTGCGCAATTTCTCGGGGTAGTTCACGGGGGTGTTGGTCAGCTCCTCCAGGTCGGTTATCAGCTTGGCCGCGACCTTTATCGGGTTCAGGCTGGTGTGGGTGTAGGCGCCGTGGCCGCCCTGGGACCGGACCCTGACCCTGAGCCACAGTATCCCCTTCTCCCCGAAGCGGATCGTGTACGGGCTGCTGGGCTCACCGTTGATGCAGCAGTCACCCAGCACCTCGGGCACGTTACCTACGAGCCAGCCGGCGCCCAGCCTGCCCCCAGACTCCTCGTCGCTCACCACGGTAAGGGTGACGCCGCCCCTCAGCTCGTCCCGCAGCTCGCGCAGAACCATGTAGGTGTAGATGGAGGCCGTCGTCCCGGCCTTCATGTCGCATGCGCCGCGCCCGTAGACCCTGCCGTCCACGAGTTCGCCTCCCCACGGGTCGCGACTCCAGCCCTCGCCGGAGCCCACCGGGAACACGTCCATGTGGCCGTTCAGCACCAGTCTCCTGCCCCGCCTCCGGGTCTTGAAGCCGCTGACGACGTTGGGCTTCTCGGGGTCGGGCCCAACCACATCGTACGCTATGCCCTTCGAGTCCAGGTAGTCTGTGACGTGCCTGGCGGCCTCCCTGGTGTCCCCAGGCGGGTTGGGGCTCCTGGCCCTGAGGAAGCCCCTGAGGAACCCGACTATCTCCTCCTTGTCCGCATCCACCCTGTCGATGAGCCTCTTCTGCGCCGGATTCGGTTCCATGAGGAGTATTAGTCAACGACGCGATTAAGAGGCATCCGATCAAATTCATTTACCCAGGGCTCCAATAGTACGCGGGAGGAATCCGATTTGGGGAAGCTAAAGATCACCTTGGCCTGCGGGCCCTACGACCGCACCTGGGCCCTGGCCAGCGGCCAGGTACAGCCCGAGGGCGTGGACCTGAACTACGTCGCCCTGCCGCCCGAGGAGCTATTCTGGCGCATGGCCGTGCACGGCGAGTTCGACGCATCCGAGTTCAGCCTCGGGGCCATGTCCATACTGCTGGGCAGAGGGGACCGCCGGTTCGTGGGCGTCCCCGTGTTCCCGTCACGGTTCTTCCGCCACTCATCCATCTTCGTCAACGTCCACTCCGGGATCAAGAGGCCCGAGGACATGCGGAGCAAGAGGGTGGGGGTGCCCGACTACACGATGACCGCCAACACCTGGATAAGGGGCCTCCTGGAGCACGACTACGGCGTCAAGCCCACCGACATGCAGTGGTTCACCGGGGGCCTCAACGAGCCGGGCCGCAGGCAGAGGGTCGCCACCCGGCCCATCCCGGGGCTCAGGGTGACCCACTCGGACACATGGGTCCTCAGCGAGCTGCTGGACAGCGGCGAGATCGACGCACTCATCGGCGCAAGGGAGCCGGGCAGCTTCCGGGCCGGGTCGCCCAACGTCGCCCGCCTCTTCCCCGACTACAGGCCCGTGGAGGTGGAGTACTACCGGCGGACCCGCATCTTCCCCATAATGCACCTGATCGTCCTGAAGAGGAAGACCTACGAGAGCCACCCCTGGCTGGCGTACAGCCTACTCAAGGCGTTCGAGGAGAGCAAGAGGCTATGCGTGGAGGAGATGTCCAAGCAGAGCGCTCTGCGGTACATGCTGCCCTGGATGATCCCGGAGCTTGAGGAGACGGTGCGGATAATGGGGGAGGACTACTGGCCCTACGGCGTCGAGGCAAACCGGCGAACCATCGAGACGTTCATAGGCTACTCGGTGGAGCAGGGGCTGGCCGAGTCGCGCTTCGGGGTGGAGGACATGTTCGCCCCCGAGACCGTCAACATGGCCAAAGTATAATCCCCCGATCGCCATACCCACTGCAAAACATAAGAGTCGAGCGCGCACGGTACACTTGAGGCGAAGCGGCGTGTGAGCGCCGCTATCGTCCGCATTGATGGGTGAAACACATGTCCAACCCGGTCTTAGACGCTAAGCCGATCATGGATCGTCTCCGCCTCGACGGTCGCGTCGCGCTCGTCACGGGCGGCGGCCAGGGGATCGGCCGGGCGTTTGCCCACGCGCTGGGCGAGGCCGGAGCCGCCGTCGCGGTCGTCGACCTCGTGGGTGAACGGGCGAAGGCGGTGTCGGCGGAGCTGACCGAGAAGGGCGTTGACGCCCTGGCGGTTACGGCCGACGTGACCAGGGCCGACCAGGTTCAGTCGATGGTCGACGGCGTCGTGGACAGGTGGGGGAAGTTAACCATCGGCGTCAACAACGCGGGCATCGGCCAGTGGCACGACGCCGAGAAGCTGGGCGAGGACGAGTGGAACAGGATCATGGACGTCAACCTGAAGGGAGTGTTCCTCTGCGCCCAGGCCGAGGCACGGGTGATGCTGGCGGCGGGTTACGGCAAGATAATAA
>DASWLJ010000277.1:0-2747 GCA_036396185.1 Bathyarchaeia archaeon
CAATCAAGGTATCATCCTAACGGCGTTATATATTGTCTAGGTAAGTCACGTGGAAACGCTATATGGGGGCGTGTTACTCCACTACCCATGAAATTCAACTCCCGCAGGTCCCCCGTGTACGGCACCCACGGCATGGTGGCCAGCAGCCAGCCCCTCGCCTCCATGGCGGGCCTCAGGATACTCCAGCAGGGCGGGAATGCCGCCGACGCGGCCGTGGCCGTCGCGGCGGCCCTCAACGTCACCGAGCCCACCAGCACAGGCATAGGCGGCGACTGCTTCTGCATCTACTACGACGCCAAAAGCCGCAGCGTCAGGGGTCTCAACGGCAGCGGACGGGCCCCCTCCGGCCTCACCCTTGAGTACCTAGCAGACCACGGCGTGAACCAGCTAACCGTCAACACCGTCCACTCCGTGACCGTGCCCGGCGCAGCCGCGGGCTGGGCCGACGCCATCGACAGGTTCGGGACCCTGCCCCTCAGCCAGGTCCTGGCCCCCGCCACGGAGCTGGCGGAGAAGGGGTTCCCCGTGAGCCCCATAACGGCCCGAGCATGGGACCGCGGCATCCCCCAGCTCAGGAACGGCCCCCACTACAAGGAGCTCCTCATCGACGGCAGGGCGCCCAGGGCCGGAGAGATCATGAGGAACCCCAACCTGGCCCGCACCTTCCGTGAGCTTGCGGAGCACGGTAGGGCAGGCTTCTACGAGGGCCGCGTCGCAAAGGAGATCATCAGGGTGCTGGGCGACCTGGGCGGCACCATGACCCCCGACGACCTCAAGGCCCACAGGAGCACCTACCCCGACCCCGTCTCCACCAACTACAAGGGCCTGGACGTCTGGGAGATGCCCCCCAACGGCCAGGGCATAACCGCCCTCCTCGCCCTCAACATCCTCGAAGAGTACAGCTTCACGGGCGTCCCCCACGCCTCCGCCAAGCACCTCCACACACTCATAGAGGCGGTGCGCCTCGCCTTCGCGGACACTCGGTGGTACGTGGCCGACCCCGATGTGGTCCACGTGCCCGTACAGGAGCTCCTCAGCAAGGGGTACGCCGCGGAGCGCCGGAAGCTGCTAAACCCGGAGAGAGCCTCGGTGGACGCCCAGAGGGGCTCACCCGTGGCGGGCAGCGACACCGTCTACTTCTGCGCCGTGGACGGCGACGGCAACGCGTGCAGCTTCATCAACAGCAACTACAGCGGCTTCGGCACAGGCATCATCCCCCGCGGATGCGGCTTCACCCTCCAGAACCGGGGCAGCGGCTTCAGCCTCGACCCCGACCACCCCAACAGGCTGGAGCCCGGCAAGCGCCCCTACCACACCATTATACCCGGGATGGCCACCCTCGACGGTAGCCTCTACGCCCCCTTCGGAGTCATGGGCGGCTTCATGCAGCCCCAGGGCCACGTCCAAGTCATCGTCAACATGGTGGACTACGGCATGGACCCCCAGGAGACCCTGGACACCCCAAGGTTCTGCATCCTCAGCGGCACCGCCGGCGGCAAGGTGAGCCTGGAGGACGAGGTGGGCGTCCAGGTGATGAGCCAGCTCGCCTCCATGGGCCACGAGGTTGTGCCGTGCAGCGGCTGGGCCCGAGGCGTCTTCGGCCGCGGCCAGATAATACGCAGGGACCCCGAGTCCGGCGTCCTCACAGGAGGCTCCGACCCCAGGGCCGACGGCTGCGCCGTGGCCTGGTAGCCTAGGGGCCCCAGTCCTTCCTCAGTAGACCATAGAAAAGCTCGTCGTGGACGCCGCCCTTGTACATGTACCTCTCCCTCATGCGCCCCTCCAACGTGAACCCCAGCCGCTCCAGCAGCCGAACAGAGCGCAGGTTCAAAGGGTCCACGGTGGCCTCCACCCGGTTCAGCCCAAGCTCCCCGAACCCGTAGCCGAGGAGCGCCTCCACGGCCTCCGTCATGTAGCCGCGGCCCCATTGCCCCTTCAGCAGGTCGTAGCCCAGCTCCGCCCTGCGGTCCCTCTCACTGTACCTGTAGAGGCCTAGGGTGCCCACAGCCTCGCCCGTCTCCCTGAGCTCCAGCGCCAACCTGAAGTGGTCCTCGAACCCGGGCCTCAGGTAGCCCCCGTACATCCTCCCGGCGTCCTCGGGGGCGGCCAGGTCGGGGTAGGACGAGTACCTGTTGGTCTCCGGGTCAGAGAACAGCCTGTAGATGAAGCCCAGGTCCGCCTCCGTCATGGGTCTGAGCCTTAGCCTCTCCGTCTCCAGCAGGGGCGTCTCCATGCCATCCACGGGCAACGTAACGCTTCGCGGTGATAAAACTACCTGAGGCAGCCCTTAAACCGGCTCTCGTCAGGCCGCCGCCTTTACGGCGGCCCGCTCCTCCACGCACCTGGGGCACTCAAGCCTCCCATCGTAGCCGTGGGGGTAGCTCTCCACCAGACCGTGGACGGGGCACTCGAAGACGTAGTGGGGCAGCTGGCCTCTCCACCCGTCCCTGCTCCTCTCCCCGACGTAAACGTATCCGCTAAGCTGCATCCTTAGGCGGTTCAGAAGGCTGATCCTGGGGTCCATGGCTTCCTCAGGTACTCTTAGACTATTAACTTTTAAAGAATCTAAGTCTGTAGCCTTCCACTACACAAATGATAGATAACTGATCTATATACCCTTAGGGGCTACGCCTCGGTCTTAACGTACAGCTCGACGAGGCCGCATGCGAGGCACCTGCGCCCCTTGATGGCCATGGTGCGCCCCTCGTCGCTCTTAATCAGGAACCCCTTCTTCTCACCCGTCTTCT
>DASWLJ010000278.1:0-1743 GCA_036396185.1 Bathyarchaeia archaeon
GTGGATCACGGCAGTCAACTTCGACGGCAAGCTGGGGAAGTTCAAGATGGGGTTGAGGGACAGCCTGGGAGGAATCTGAGTTGAACAAGCTAGTGCTTACGCCGCGGGGGTTCAGCAGCATACCCCTTGAGGCCGACGTTATCTCACCCGATGTGTTCGCAGGGAAAACCGTGAAAGAGATCAGGGAGCTGAAGATCCACTACGGCAACAAGGAGGTGAATATGAGCGAGTACATACACGTCCAGGGCAAGGTAGCCGACACCCCGGAGGAGCAGCACATCGTCATCGACGGAGACGCCAGACACATCAAGTACATAGGCAGGGGCATGACGGCGGGCCGGATAGTCGTCCAGGGGGACGCGGGCATGCACACGGGCTCCCAGATGGCGGGAGGCGACCTCACCGTCGCGGGGAACGTGGGCGACTGGGCGGGAGCCGAGATGAAGGGTGGCCTCATGCGCGTCCTGGGGGACGCCGGGAACCTGCTGGGCGCCGCGTACCGCGGCAGCAGCGAGGGCATGACGGGCGGATGCATCCTGGTTAAGGGCAGCGTATGCTCAGAGGTGGGCAGCTTCATGAGGCGAGGCATGCTGGTCGTCGAGGGGGACACGGGGCCGTTCACCGGCGTCCACATGAACGGCGGCGAGGTGCTTGTCTTCGGCAGGCTCGGCAAACGGGCCGGGGCCCAGGCCAAAGGCAACGGAGGCTTCATCGCTTCCTTCGGCGGAGCAGAGGAGATGCTCCCAACGTACGTCTACGAGACCACCTACACGCCCAACTTCATGAGGCTCTACCTGATGCAGCTCGCCGGGAACCTGGGCATAGAGAGGGCGGCGGCGTTCATAGACGCGCCCCTTAAACGGTACAGGGGCGACATGGCTGTGGGCGGCAGCTCAGAGATCATGGTCGCCGAGAAGGTAGACGCTTGAAGGTAGGACTAATCGCCTCGGACAGGAAGGAGTGGCACGTCGAGAGGCTCCTCTCCGAGCTGAAGAGGAGGGGCGCCGAGGCATACATGCTCCCCGTCACCGGGTTCAGGTCAGCCATAGGCGGCGCGCCCAGGCTGACCGTGAAGGGCTACGGGGTGGACGACTACGACGCCGTCATAGTGCGCCGGGTGCCAGGAGGCTCAGCGGAGCAGGTCTTCTACAGGATGGACGCTCTCCACAGGCTTGAGGACATGGGGACGCTTGTGGTGAACCCGGCCCTGAGCATAGAGAGAACCGTGGACAAGTACTACACGTCGGCGCTGCTGGAGGACGCCGGGATCAGGACTCCAAAGACGGTGGTCACGGAGAGCTTCCAGGAGGCCACAGACGCCTTCGAGGAGCTGGGGGGCGACGTGGTGGTGAAGCCCCTCTTCGGGAGCCTCGGCATAGGCATCACCAGGGTGTCGGACCCCGACGTGGCCCACAGGGTGTTCAGGGCCTTGGAGATGACCAAGAGCGTCTACTACGTCCAGGAGTTCATCCACCACCCCGGGGTGGACATCAGGGTCTTCATAGTGGGCGGCTCCATCGTGGCGTCCATGCGCCGGGTGGCTAAGGGCTGGAAGACCAACATCTCGGGAGGCGGCAGAGCGGAGCCTTACACGCCCAGCGAAGAGGTGAAGGAGATAAGCCTCAGGGCCGCCGAGAAGCTGGGCCTAATATACACGGGCGTGGACGTGATCGTGTCGGATGAGGGGGACGCCTACGTGGTGGAGCTCAACAGCACGCCGGGATGGGAGGGGCTCCAGTCTGT
>DASWLJ010000279.1:0-10160 GCA_036396185.1 Bathyarchaeia archaeon
ATTGACTACAAATGATTTCAACAGGGCAACTTGGCTACAAAGGTATTGGAGTCCAATATCGGTTGAACAAGAACGCAAAGACAGACGGTTACTTCATAATCCCTTTATTAATTGGAACTCTGGTTAAGGACGCATTAAGGAATCTCAATGAACGTATCAGACGTTAACACAGGCTCATTTGAAAGAAAAAGAGAGATCGATCGCCCGGATCACACGGAAAAAATAGTGGGCGTTAGGAATAAAGTGAAAAGCATGAGAGAACATCAAACAACTGACGCGCAGCCCCCGTCTTCCGGGAAGAGGCTACTTTCTTACTCCCTGATCCTCTTAATGGCCGTCATCGTCGCCCAGACGACGCTCATCGAGCTAAAGTCAGCCCACTGCGAGTACAAGTATGTGATCTACGAGCCCAGGATTATTGCGGCCAACGAGATACCCCTCGACCAGAATAGGCCCAGGTCCCTCGACCTGACCTACTGGCTCGAAGCCGGCAACAGGTACCACATATTCCTTGTGGGCGACTGGGTCTCAAACGAGACCGACGCCACCGACTACGACATATGGGTCTACAACAATAACGGTATCCTGTCGAGGCACACCGAGTCGGCCGGCCTCCCCGAGCAGGTGGGCAACGACGCCAAGAACCAGTACTTCAACCCCCCGCAGACGGGGGACTACACGTTCCGGATCATCAACGACCCCAAGGACAGCGGCGGAGCCGACCCCGCCGTATTCATGGTCATGCAGCACATGGAGATAAACAGAAGGTACACCCTGGAGCTTATCGGAAAGTACAACCCCAACGACCAGTACACCTCCAAGGCGTACCACGCCTACGAGTTCGACACGGCCTCCGAGGACTTTGAGCTGTCCATCGACGTGCCTGACAGCCTAGACATGTACGAGGCCAGGGTCTACCCCATGGCCAACCCCGCCGCCCAGGTGGGCTACTACATCAGGGGCATCGGCGTACCCACAGGTGAGCTCCTCACCAGCGAGGCGTCATCAGGCAGCTACGGCGGCTACAACTACAAGTACGAGAAGTTCAGGTTCCCTGAGTGGACGGCAAGCTGCGAGCGCAACGGCTACGATATGGATGTCACCTTCGGCGCACCCCTCCACAACGAGACGGAGCTGGTCCTCGAGGACAGGACCGTGTTCTACTACCTGGTGCTCATGGCTGAGTATGACCAGGGGGCCATACAGTTCTACCTCAAGACCGATGCCAATAACCCCGCGGTGACCCTGGTGGACCCAGGTGTGCTCGGCTACACCGACGATCGAACCAAGATTGAGGCAAAGGTGGACTCCAATAATCCCCTTGACTCGGTCTGGGTCAACTACACATCCGACGACTGGGACACGTGGAGCATCGTGGACATGGTGCAAGACGATGAAGTGTACTACGGCTACATCCCCAAGATGGTTCTAAACGAAGTCATAAAGTACAAGGTGTACGCCAAGGATGAGATCGAGAACCAGGGCTCCGCGGGCGCCTCCTACGAGGTTAAGGAGCGCGTCACCCCCGAGCTGACCGTGGACAGGATCAGTCTGTACGGCGGGGAGTCGATAACCTTCTTCGGGTCCTCCAACGTCGCCAACAAGAACCACATCCTCAGGATACAGGGCGCCGCAAACAAGGACATCACCGTGGCGACCGACACCGCCGGAGACTTCCAGTACATCTACAAGCCCCCGGTCACAGGGTCGTACACAGCTACCTTGGTGTACAGTGGAGACCCCGTCTACCACATAGCGTACTCGACGCCCCAGGAGTTCGCCGTCGCCAAGAGGGAGCTCACGGCGTCATGCACCCTGAGCATGAACCCCCCCAAGGAGAAAAAGCTCCTCACGATATCGGGCTCAGTGACGCCTCCACTAGGAGGCGTCCCCGTGAACATAGTCGTCGTCTCCCCCGAGGAGTCCTTCGTGATGAGCGCCACCACGTCTGCCGCAGGGACCTTCTCAGCGTCATTCACCCCCAACATCACGGGCACTTGGGAGATCCTTCCTCAGATACTATCCACTGCGTACAATTCGCCCTCACAGGGTGCACTCATGAGCGTACAGGTCGTGCCCCTGACGTTGCCCGAGGTAATCCTGATGAAGGCGGCGGAGTTCACGCAGCCGCCGCTGGTCCTTGTGCCGGCTGGCCTCGTGGTCGCGGCAGTGGCTGGCGTGGAGGTGAAGACCGGCGTCATACGGGGGGCCCTGGGTAACGGTAAAGGTAAGGGGAAGGCCGAGAAGGCCACAGCTGATGTTAAGGAGCCCCACGAGGAAGACGAGGACACCTCCAGCTACAAGCGCCGCAGCTCCCGCTAATCAAATAAAAGCGTCGCCCAGGGCTAGTGAGTCCTCGACGCTCAGCCTCCACCCGAGTGCACCCATCATGTCCAGGAGGTGCACTGGGTTGCTGGACTTTGGTATCGCCACAACATTCTCCTGCCCTATGAGCCAGTTGAGGGCCACCTGCGCCCGGGTCTTCCCGTAGCGTTCAGCCACCTCGTCCATTGTTCTATTATCCGGTCTCGTGAGGGCGCCTTTACCCAGGGGGCTGTACGCGATCAGTGTGGAGTTCTCCCTCTGCATGTAGGGGAGGAGGCTCACCCTGGGCTTCTGGTCGGCCAGGCTATACTCCACCTGGTTGGCCACGAGCCTGTGGTCGCGTAGGAGCCCCTGGGCCTCCCTCATGAGCTCCCAGCTGAAGTTGCTCACGCCGATGAACCGCGTGTAGCCCTCCTCGGCGCAGTGCTCCAGGGCGGCCATGGTCTCGCCGAGGGGTACCTCTGGGTTGGGCCAGTGGACCAGGTATAGGTCAACGTAGTCCATCTTGAGCCGCTTCAGGCTCTTCCTCATGCTCTCCACGAGGTCCCCGCGGCGGAGGTTGGTCCTCCAGACCTTGGTGGTTATGAACAGGTCGCTGCGCTCGTAGGATTCAGCCGCCTCGCCCACCAGCTCCTCTGCGTGGCCCGCCCCGTAGTACTCGGCGGTGTCAATGTGGGTCAAGCCGAGCTCTATTGCCATCCTGATGGCTGTAACCTGCTCCTCGTCCCAGCGGTGGTCCTCGATCTGTCTACCGCCCATGCCCCATGTTCCGAGGCCGAGCGCGGGTATCTCCACGCCTGGGATGATTTCACGGTGCTCCATCAATCTGTTCATCAATTATCTGGTCTGGGCCGCGGATAGGGTTTTGGGTTAGACGCAGGCCTCCTCCGACTCAGGCTCCTGCTGCATGTGTTTCCCCTCAGGGACGTAGAGGTAGATGATGGGCATCCTGACTAGGCCGTCAACGATTACCATGACCACGAAGGGGGCCAGCTTGCTCACGCTGTCCCACAGCCAGCCGCCGATTATGCTCGCTGGGACGGCCAGCAGGTTGAAGGCCGCGACGCTCATGGCGGTCATCCTGGCCCTCTGGTTGTGGTTAACCAGCTCGGCCTCCTCGGCCTGCCAGGCCACGCCGGTGGCGTCGCTCAGCCCCATGAGAACCCAGGCAGCTATCAGGAAGGCTTCGCTCTGGCCCAACGTGAGGAAGATCGTGGCCGCCGCGTACATAATTATCCTGCCCCCTATGATCATCTTCTTCCTGCCCACGGAGTCCGTCAGTCTCCCGGCGACTGGCGACGCCAGTATCTGGATCAGGCTCCGAGCTGTGACCATGTAGGCGATGACCATGGCAGAGGCCCCGTGGACAGCCGCGGCGTACACCATCCAGAAGGGCCCAGCGAGGCCTATGCTGAGGCTGCCGAGGCTCTTCATTCCCACCCAGGACCGTACGCCCTTTCTTCCTAGGACGTTGCCGTAGTCGTCGATCATGGTTCTCAGGTTAAGCTTCCTCTGGGGCTGGGTCGGCACCCTGTCGCCGAGGAGCCTCCAGACTATGAGCAGGGCTGCGGCGAGGAGGATGGCCTGGGCCAGGTACACTGGCCTGATCCCTTCCACGGTCAAGCCGCCGCTAAGGCTGACAAGCTGGCCGCCCACGAGCCCGGCGAATAGCATGGGCGTGAGTATGAACATGTTGGCGAGGCCGTAGACGGTGCCCCTCTGCTTGTTCCTGATGCTGTTGGCGAACATTGCGGTCCACGCCGGCGATATTATCCCGTCCGCGAAGCCCGCGAACACGAAGGCGGGGATCAGCCAGTACAGGCCGCCTGCCATCAGGTAGGTCAGGGGGACGAGCACCCCCACGAAGGCGCCTATCAGGAACATGTGCTTCCTGCTGAGCCTGTCGGAGAGCCAGCCCGTAAACACGGCGGCGACAGCCGTTAGGCCTAGGCTGAGGCTTGTGAGGAGACCCAGCTGGGTGCCCGTGGCCCCAAGAGCGATGATGAATATGCTGTTGTAGGGGTTGAGGTTGACAGCGAAGTTAGCTATGCTGGACCTAGTGAAGATCACCTTCAGGTCCTTTGATAGCCCATTGTAGAAGCTCTTTAGTTCCTGCGTGGTCTTCATCGTCGTCTCTGCGCGTCCCCGGAACCTTGGTCATGGTTCTCTGTGGTCTCAAGGGGACATGATTTTAAACATTCCTTTTTTGCGATCTATATGAATGCGCCTTTTTTTGATGCATACAAGTTAATTTAGTGAATAAGAAAAGGGGTGGCTTGATCTCTTTGCTTCAATCATTCGACGAGCTTCTTCATGAACTCAGTGTACTCTTTCCTGTCTATTGTGGGCTTGAACCCCTTGATGACTTTCTTCGCCGCCTTGGCGTCGTCGTACAAGAGATCGATCACCGAGACCGCCATGGCCTTCGCGGGCCATATGTACTGCTTCACCGGGTCCACTACCTTGACGTGCCTGCTGTGGCCTGAGCCCTCGGTGCCCGCCATACCCACGCTGGTGGTGGGCATGATGCAGCTGTAGTCACCCAAGTCGGTGCTGCCCGTACTGTGCTCCCTGTGCTTGATCTCCTTAACGCCTACAAGTTCTGTGCAAGACGCCACTACAACCTTCTCTAGGTTAGGGTCCCTAGTGTAGGGCATGTAACCCGGGTGGTCGTGTATCTCCACCTCGGCGCCCACCGCCATGGCTCCGGCTCGGAGGGCCTTGTTCACTTTCTTGTTGGCGTCTATGATGGCCTCCACGGTCTTGCCTCGGACGTAGCTCTCCATTCTGACGTCGGCTGGGACGTTGTTCACGATCTCGCCGCCCTTGGTGATGATGGGGTGCACCCTGATGGTGTCCTCGTCCTTGAATGTCTCCCTGTTGGCGTGGATGCCCATGAGGCCCAGCATGGCGGCGTTCAGGGCGTTGATGCCCTCGTGGGGTGAGCCCCCGGCGTGGGCTTCCTTCCCTATGTAGTGGACCAGCTTGCCGATGAACCCGTTGTTTGTGCCTCCGACGCCGATGAGCTCGGATTGGTCAAAGGCGCTGTGGCTCCCTATGCAGATGTCCACGTCATCCATCTCGCCGAGACGTATGAACTCCTGTTTGCCACCGAAGAACTCAAGTTTCCCCTCCTCCCGGAGCCTGTTCCTGTAGTCGATCTCTATGTACTCCTCGGCTGGGACGGTGACCATGATCACCTCTCCGGCCAGGTGCTCCTTGACGGCGTCTAGGCCGAAGCCCGCGCCAAGCATGGCGGCCATCTGGCTGTGGTGGCCGCAGGCGTGGACGTTGCCCGTCTCGATGTGGCTCTCAGGGTGAACAGGGATGTGGAGGGCGTCAAGCTCCCCCACTATGCCTATGCTGGGCCTGGAGCCGTCGCCCTTCAGGTAGGCTTTGCTGCCCGTGATGGCTATCTTGTTCTTGTACCGCCAGCCCATCTTCTTGTACTTCTTCTCGGTGAGCTCCGCGGTCTTGAACTCCTTGAAGCCCAGCTCAGGGTACTTCCAGATCGCCGCGGCGTACTCGATTATCTCGTCCGCCCTTCGATCGATCTCTGCCAGTGCCTTTGCCTTTAACTCTGCCCTATCCATGGTTATCGGTTGAAATTTAGTTTCTATGTGAATATAAGATGTGGTGGCTCCTGACGCTAATCCTCCCGTGGGCCCTCAAGGGATAGTGATCCTGGCCCTCACCATGCGGTACAGCTTCGCGCTCAGTATGCCACCGAGGGTCGCACCAGAAAGGAAGGCGATGGCATACATGAAGGCGAAGACCTCTGACGGATAAGGCATGAGCAGCACGAACTGAAGGAACGCCACGTTACTGGCCGAGGCGAGGCCGCAGCCTAAACTCAGGGCAAGAGTTGAATCGTACCCCGCCAGGTACAGTGCAACGTCGATGACCAGCCCCTGAGCCGAGCTTATGAGGATGACCGGTAGCCCGTGGAAGCTGAACAGGGCCGCCTCCAGAAGGCCCTTCACGGTGGCCGTCGCCGCCGCTGCCCCTCGTCTCCGAACCAGCATGGAAGCCAGCACAACTGTTACGAGGTGGAGCCCCGACAGAGCCTGGCCGGTGCCCAGCGGAAGAGCCGGGATAGCCTTCATGTAGTTGCCTGCAAAGCCGATGGGGACGCTGAGCACGGCTCCGAGGGAGCTGAAGATAATGATCACGGAGAGATGCTTAGCGTCGTACCTCATCCATTGTCAGACCAGTAATACGAGTAAGCAAGCTTAAAGTTAGCTTAGAGCCGTCGGTGGCTGAAGCCAGAGCGGGCAGGGGGCTCGGCGTGGCTCTGACCGCCTTGGACCCGTGTCTCCAGAACCAATATTAGCTTGGGCTGTTCTCTCTGTTGAGGCGAACAAGCCTTGAAACTTCTAGAGTACGAAGCCAAGGAATATTTCAGGAAGTTTAATATACCCACACCTCAGGGCCGCATGGTGACCACGGCCGACGACACTGCGGCTGCTGTCAAGGAGCTGGGTAGACCAGTCGTCATTAAGGTCCAGCTCCCCGTTGGTGGCCGGGGTAAGGCCGGCGGAGTCAAGTTCGCTGACACGCCGGAGGAGGCCGAGGTCGCGGCGGCCCAGCTCCTGGGGATGAGGATCAAGGGGCTGAAGGTTGAGAAGCTGTACGTTGAGGAGAAGATTAGAATCGTCAGCGAGGTGTACTTGGGCGTCACGGTGGACCGCTGCAACAGGTGCTACGTGATCCTGGCGTCCAGAGAGGGCGGGATGGACATAGAGGAGGTGGCAGCCAGGACGCCTGAGAGGATAGTCCGCCACAGGGTGGACCCGGTCATGGGACTGAGGAGCTACCACTGTACCCTCATCGCCAGGCGCCTCGGCTACGGCGACAAGAAGATGCTCCAGTTCGCCTCCTTCGTCTCCAGGCTCTATGAGCTCGCCGTGGGGATGGACGCGGAGCTCACAGAGATCAACCCCCTCGCCGAGGTGGAGGACGGCTTCATGGCTGCAGACGCCAGGCTCAACGTGGACAACAACGCCCTCTACAGGCATAGGGAGCTGGAGGAGAAGCTCCTCCACAGCTACCAGGGGGAACTCACAGAGCGTGAGATGGAAGCCCGCGCCATGGACCTCGCCTACGTGGAGCTTGACGGCAACATAGGGATCATAGGCAACGGCGCCGGCCTCACCATGGCCACCCTAGACACTGTGATGCTCCACGGCGGCAGGACCGCTAACTTCCTTGACCTGGGGGGAGGGGCCACCCCGGAGCGCATCGGCAAGGCTGTGAAGTTCGTCTTAGAAGACAAGAGGGTGAAGGCCCTATTCGTGAACGTCCTCGGCGGCATCACCCGCTGCGACTACGCCGCGGAGGGCATAGTGTCCGCCCGACGCGACCTGGGCTCAACGAAGCCCGTGGTGGTCAGGATGATGGGAACCAATGAGGCGGAGGGTAAGGCGATACTGAAGAGGGCCGGTATAGAGACGCTTGACACCATGGAGGAGGCCGCCGAACTGGCAGTGAAGCTCGCGGGAGGCAATTAGGTTGGTTAGGTTCATAGACAAGGATACGCGCGTCATCGTGCAGGGCATCACAGGAGGCCAGGGCCAGTTCCACGCGCGCCTAATGAAGGAGTACGGCACCAAGGTTGTGGCTGGCAGCGTCCCCGGAAGGGGCGGCCAGGTGTTCGAGGGCACGCCCGTCTACGACACCATCGCCGAGGCTCAGGAAGAGCATGAGATAGACGCCTCCATAATCTTCGTCCCGGCCCTCTTCGCCCTGGACGCTGCGCTGGAGGCCGTGGAGGCCGGCCTGGACCCAGTGGTGGTCATAACGGAAGGCATCCCAGTCAGGGACAGCATAGAGCTCGTGGCCAAGGCTAAGCTAAAGGGCACAACAGTGGTGGGCCCCAACACGCCGGGCCTCATAAAGGCCAGGGAAAGCAAGATGGGCATCATGCCCGCCCAGGTGTTCAGGAGGGGCAGCGTGGGCGTCATAAGCCGCAGCGGCACCCTCTTCTACGAGATCGCTGCCCACATAACCCGCGTCGGCCTGGGGCAAAGCACCTGCGTAGGCATTGGCGGGGACCCCGTGGTGGGCCTCGACTACGTGGACGTGCTTAAGTGGTTCCAGGAGGACCCGGAGACGGAGGCCGTGGCGCTCATAGGCGAGATCGGGGGCGACGCGGAGGAGAGGGCCGCCAGGTTCATAATGGATGGCGACTTCACCAAGCCGGTCGCCGCCTACATCGCGGGGCGCGCCGCGGTCCCCGGGAAGCGGATGGGCCACGCCGGCGCCATCATCCAGGGGAGCAGCGGCACAGCCGAGGGCAAGATGAGCGCCCTCAGGGAGGCGGGCGCCTCGGTGGGGGAGCTGCCCAGCCAGGTGGCCGAGGCGCTGAGGAGGCTCCTCTAGTCCTTCAACATTTCCAGTATCTTCTCAAGCATCCTGTAGGTGAGGCCCCACACCACCTCGCCGCCCACCATGAATACGGGTTCATCCCACCCCTTGACCGTGGCCTGGGCACGAGAGGTCCGCAGTGCGGTCAGCGGGACCCAGAGGTACCTTGTCAGTTCGTCGTTGAGGCGCACGTCAGGCACCTCGTCTAACCTGTAGATTATGGGCTGGACGCACATTGTCTTGCGTACGCTGGAGAAGAGGGGCTCCATGAAGCCGGCCGCCGGGGATCCTTCGAGGTCTATTCCCGTCTCCTCCCTGACCTCCCTCGCTACCGTGTTCAGGAGGCTCCTGTCGCCCGGCGTCTTCTTTCCCCCCGGGAAGGCCATGTCGCCGCTCCATGGGTCGCCGGGGGCCTCGGCTCTCTTGACTAGAAAGAACTCCAGGTCGTCAGAGGTGGGCCTGACGAGGATGGCTACCGCTGCGTGGGCCGACTCGTCGGGGCTCGGCCTGAGCCCGCCTGCCAATCTGCTGAAGCTGTCCTTGGGCTGCAAACGGTGTCCCTTCAGATTCGTGTGATTGCTAGCCTAAAACGTTATGATTCGAGGTGGTCAGGTGAAAGATGTTGATCCCCTACTTCTTGAGGAAGTTGGGGTTGGTGGAGTCGTACTTGTCCGCGTCAGCCCTGTCACCGGTGATGGGGTCCAGCCACTCGTCGGCGCCGTCCCTCTTCCAGTCACCTATCTTCGTGTGAGCCTTGATGTAGTTGGCGGGCATGGGGTGGGTGCCCACCTTCACGGGGAGCCCCACCACGTTCTCGATGTACTTTTTGTGGTCCTCGATGTACGGGCATATGGGGTAGCCGGCCAGGTAGCAGCTGGCCAGGTATATCTCCTCGGCTCCGTACTTCTTCATGTCGGCGGGCGCGTACTCCAGGCGCTCGCCGGGGCAGCCCCCGCAGGCCATCCACCCCACCACCTCGATGGGCTCATCCTTGGGGTACTTGGCGAAGGCGCCGTCGCGCTCAAGGATCGACTTGAAGCACTTGTTGCCTGTGCATGTGCGGTTGCGGTCGCAGATCATGATACCTATCTTGACCAATGGGATCATATGAGGGTGTTAGGCGCGCCTAAATAGGTTACGAATTGGGGGCTGGTTAGAGATAGGTTTATTATTGATGGCGGTAAGAAGACATGATTTAAGCCAGCCTAAAGTGAACTGCCTTGGTTGAGAAGATGGATGCACCTAACCCCTGGGAGCAGAAGGACAGGGACGAGGAGCTCATAAAGATGAGGATGAGCAGTGTCAAACACAAGATAGCCATCATAAGCGGGAAAGGTGGCGTGGGCAAGAGCCTGGTCACCGTGAACCTGGCGGCGGCGCTGGCCCGGGACAAGAAGGTGGCTATACTTGACTCCGACCTCACAGGCCCTTGCATACCCAAGATGCTGGGGCTCAAGGGCAGCAGGTTG
>DASWLJ010000280.1:0-6010 GCA_036396185.1 Bathyarchaeia archaeon
TTAACCAAGTCCACCCCACGGAATCTTCTTTTATGGATCACGCGGTTACCATTCGGCAAAGTAAATTCTCTGCGAACCTTGAAATCATCCTCCGGAGACTGGGAGAGCCATTTGAAGCTAGGTGCGTACAGGTCCATGATGAGAAGACCACCCGGCTTAAGGTGCCTATACACACACTCAAGACAATCCAACTGTTTCCTCTGCGTGAAAAGGTGCATAAAGGACCTGGCTGCTATGAACGCCATCCCATGGTTTTTCATCGGAAGGTCGAAGTTAGCCATGTCATGACGCGAAAGAGAAACTAGGTGAGAGAGTTTCTTATCATTAATCTTAGCCCTCGCTACATGGAGCATGTTCTCGCTAATGTCCAGACCATGGACTGTAAACCCGGCCTCAGCGATTGGGACAAGGACTCGCCCAGTTCCACAGGCAAGTTCTAGTATGGGCCCTCCTGTCTCCCTGGCGTACTCGATGTAGAAAGGAACATCCACCATCATAGGTTGCCCTATATGGTCATAATCATAGTACTCCGCGTAATCTATGTACTTAGGCACGCTTTCCACGAGAATAATCAACCATTACGGTTTTTTGAAGATATCTATGCGTTCGAATTGAAGTGTACTGCATAAAGAGTATGGGTACAGTTAGCGGAATGCCATATATTCTATAGTCTACTACTTTGAGTAGGTCAGAGTCTTGTTTGAACTGGTTGTCAAGGGCGGGAGAGTCGTTGATGGTACTGGTGCTCCATGGTTCTGGGCGGATATAGGCATTAAGAAAGGGTTGATCTCTAAAGTTGCTAGGCATCTAGACAGCGACGACACCATCGACGCCTCGGGCCTAATGGTTTCCCCCGGCTGGATCGACATCCACATGCACGCCGACCACACGGTCCTCGGCAACACCCGCATCGAGAGCTACGTCCACCAGGGCGTCACAGCGGCCACCATGGGCAACTGCGGCCTCAGCATGTACCCGCTGCACAAGCATAGGGACGACCTCGTAGCGTACCTCAAGCCCTTCACCAGCGGCCTCAGCCTCAAGTGGGACTGGCAGGACATGGACGGCTTCATCAAGCGGATAGAGGAGGCCGGCCCCGGTATCAACCTGGTCCCCCTGGTGGGCCACGGCAGCATCAGGATCAACGTCATGGGCTTCGAGGACAGGGACGCGGAGCCGCGGGAGCTGGACGAGATGAAGACCATGCTGCGCGAGGCGCTCAGCCAGGGCGCCTACGGCATGTCCACAGGGCTCGGCTACCCTCCCGGCACATTCACCAAGGATCATGAGCTCGTCGAGCTGGGCCGCGTCCTCAACGAGTACGGCGGACTCTACACCACCCACATGAGGGGCAACCCCGAGAACCTCCAGGACACCATCGCCCTCGGGTTCAAGGCGGGGATGCCCATACAGGTGAGCCACCTGGGGAGCAGCTGCGCGGGCCACCCGGAGCTCCACGGGCGCCACCGGGAGACCACGCTGAGGGCCATCGACGAGGCCAGGGGCCGGGGCCTGGACATCACCGCCGACATCTACCCCTACACGGCCGGGTCGAGCCTCCTCAGCCAGGTCATACCGGACTGGGCCCACGAGGGAGGCGTCCAGAAGATGCTGGGTAGGCTCAGGGACCCTCGGGTCAGGGACAGGCTCAGGGAAGAGTACGCAGCCGCGGTCGGCAAGAAGGGCCGCGACTTCGCCAAGGTCATGGTCACGTACGTCAAGTCGGCCCGCAACAAGGCGTACGAGGGCATGAGCGTAGCCGAGATCGCCGATAAGAGAGGCACCACGGTCGTGGACGCCCTGTGCGACCTTCTCATAGAGGAGGACGCCGAGGCCATGAACGTCACCTTCTGGGGCCAGCAGGAAGACGTGGACACGCTCGTTGCCCACCCCGCCGTCATGCCTTGCAGCGACGGGTGGAGCCACGCTCCCTACGGGCCCCTCGGCCAGGGCAGGCCCCACCCCCGCTGCTACGGGGCCTTCCCACGGTACCTACGAACTTATGCGGTGGAGAAAAAGCTGTTCACCCTGGAGGAGGTAATAAGGCGCATGACATCCATGCCCGCGAGCCGCCTTGGCCTCCACGACCGTGGCGTCATCGGGGAGGGCATGGCCGCCGACCTAACAGTATTCGATCCGGGCAAGGTCAGGGACACGGCCACGTTCAACGAGCCCCACAGCTACCCCGAGGGCATACCCTACGTCTTAGTCAACGGGCGGCTGACCATAGACGGGGGCGAGCACACCGGCGAGCTGGCGGGCAGGGTCCTCAGGAAAAGGTGAGCCCGTGGAGCTACACTTCCTGGGCACGGGCGGAGGACGCTTCGCCATGACCACCCAGAGGCGCAGAACGGCGGGCATCAGGCTCGTCCACGGCGAGACCCAGGTCCACGTGGACCCCGGGCCCGGCGCCCTCGTCTTCAGCAACTGGGCCGGCCTCGGCCCCCAGAGCCTGGACGGCCTCATAGTCACCCACTGCCACCCCGACCACTACGGCGACGCCGAGGTCTTCATAGAGGCCATGACCCACGGCACCACCAGCAGGCGGGGGCTGCTCGCCGCCACACGCAGCGTACTGTGGGGCTCCGACGGCGTAGGCCCCAGCGTCTCAGCCTACCACAGGGGACTGGTCGGCGAGGTCGTGGAGATGCGGCCAGGCGCCGAGTTCAACGTCAACGACCTAAGCTTCACAGCCACCGAGGCCAGGCACAGCGACCCGGCCACAGTCGGGCTGCTCATAAGGACGCCCAGCCAGGGCAGCGTCGGCTACACGAGCGACACAGGCTACTTCGAGGAGCTCGGCTCCATATACCGCGGGGCCCGCCTCCTCGTCCTGTGCGTCATGTGGCCCAGGGCCCAGCACCTGGAGAAGCACCTATCCACAGACGAGGCCGAGAAGATACTACTGGACGCCAGGCCCGGCTGCGCCGTCATCACCCACTTCGGGGTGCGGATGCTCAACGCGGGTCCCGAGAAGGAGGCGGAGCACCTACAGGAGGCCACGGGGGTGCCAGTGGTCGCGGCCGTGGACGGGCTGAAGGCGGTACTCGGCGACCAGATCACGTTCCAGGGGCCCCGGAAGAGTGATAAGCCCACGACAGTGGATGCATAGAGACCCAGATGGCTGACAACGCGGCGGCCCAGCGCGCAGCCTACGCAGTCATATTCACGGTCTCCCTGGCTGTGAGCACAGCCATGACCATGGTCCCCGTCTACGCGGAGAGGATGGGCGCAGACTACCTGACGCTCGGCCTCATGGGCGCCGCGGCCGCCCTAGGCTACACTGTCACCACCCTAGTTACCGGCGTCGTCCTGGACAGGTACGAGAAGGTGAGACTCTACACCTTGTTCAACGTGGCCATCGCGGCCAGCATGCTCACCCTGGTCCTCGCCCGCGACGTGGGGGACCTCATAGCCCTCAGGCTCCTGCTGGGGCTTACCACGGGCACATTCTGGGTCTCCAGCAGCGCCATCGTCGCCGACCTGTCACAGCCGGAGCAGCTCACCCACAGCATAGCCGTCTACAACCTCAGCTGGATGAGCGGCATGGTGGCGGGCCCCCTCCTGGGCGGGCTCATAGGCGACGCCCTGGGCTTCACGGCCCTCTTCACGGCCGTGACCCTCCTGGTGGCTGCGGGTGCGGCAATCACGGCTCTGAGCCCCCTGGGCAGGGTGAGGCTCATGAACAGCCCGGGCACCAAGAAGACGAATAGGTCGCCCTTGGGGCCCGTCGCGTGGGGCTACGTGTGCCTGTTCCCTTACGCCCTCTGCTGCGGAGTCTACTTCAACATAGTGCCGGGCCACCTAGGCAAGGTCGGCTTCACGGCCACCACCATAGGGCTGCTGCTGACCCTGAGCAACGCGGCCAAGGGGGCCGGGTTCCTGGGCGTGGAGCGTCTCGTCAGGTGGGGCACGAGGAGGAGCCTGGCTTTGATCAGCGTGATCCTGGCGGCGCCTCTCCTAGTCTTCGCCGTTACCACAGACATGGTAACCATGGCGCTAGTCCTCGCCGTATACGGGCTGGGCAACGGCCTCATAGAGCCCGTCATCCTCAACTACATAGCCCAGAGGGCGCCTGCGGAGAGCAGGGGCCTAGCCATGGGCGTCTACGAGACGGTGTTCGGCGTGGGCTCAGCCATAAGCCCGGTGGCCGCCGGCCTCGTCTCGGAGGCGTGGACCGTGGGCTCCGTCTACACGCTCCTCGCTGTTGTGGCCCTCGCCACCATTCCTCTGAGCTGGTGGCTGGAGGAGGGCGCAGGAACAAGGTAACGTTCGTAATTACGAACGAAATCGCCGGGGGCGAGGCCCATAAATAACGTACGTAATTACATACGAAATCATGTGGCTGGGCGCGAGATAAAGGACGTAATTACGTCCCTTATTTTCATGTCACGGACAATATTTCGTACGTAATTACGCACGAAACCTTCTCTGCCGATCCCTGAAGCCCGATCAACTCGCCCATGAACCTGAAAGCATATATTGAGGCTCCCCGTGAATATCTCTGTCTGAGTTGAGGAACATGGGGAATTGTTTTGTCGATCCCCCCTCGGGGATCTAGGAAGAACCCGGACAAGCCCAGCGGACGCTCTGCGGACAACCTTTTAAGAGACACCGGCGAGGTATCCAGCGTCAACGAGGCTAATCCACGCCGACGAGCAGGAGACGGACAACATTGAACGTGCTACCGAAGAAGATCGACTTCCTCGAGGTCGAGGAGAAGTGGCAGAAACGGTGGGAAGAGGAGGCCATCCACAGGTACGACTGGGACGACACCAGCCGCCCAGTCTACAGCGTGGACACGCCGCCGCCCTACCCCAGCGGCGACTTCCACATGGGCAACGTCCTGAACTGGACCTACTTCGACATACGGGCCCGCTACAAGCGCATGAGGGGCTTCAACGTGCTGTTCCCCCAGGGCTGGGACTGCCACGGGCTGCCAACTGAGGTCGCCGTGGAGAAGGCCAAGAAGGTGAGGAAGAGCGACGTGCCGCCGGACGTGTTCCGCCGCATGTGCGAGGAGTGGATAGAGCAGTACATAGCCAAGATGAAGACGGCGGTCCAGCGCCTCGGCGTCAGCATCGACTGGACCACCGAGTACCGCACCATGGAGCCCGAGTACCTCCGCAAGGTGCAGCTCAGCTTCCTCAAGCTCTACGAGAAAGACATGATCTACAAGGGCGAGCACCCAATCAACTGGTGCCCCCGCTGCGAGACGGCCATCGCGGACGCCGAGGTGGAGCACGACCACAAGACAGGCAAGATATACACTGTGCCCTTCAGGGTGCCGGGCGGAGAGGTGCTAATAGCCACAACCCGCCCCGTCTACCTACCCGCATGCGTCGCCCTGGGCGTCCACCCAGGCGACAAACGCTACAGCAAGCTCATAGGTAAGAAGGCCAGGGTGCCGGTCTCCGGCCAGGAGGTGCCCATCATCGGCAACGACGAGGTGGACCCGACATTCGGCACAGGCGCCATGATGATCTGCACCTACGGCGACAAGGCCGACGTGGTGGCCGTGGCCAGGTTCAACCTGCCCGTGGTGAACCTCATAGACGGCAAAGGCGTCCTCCTGCCCGTGGCCGGCAAATACGCTGGCATGCGCATCCAGGACGGCCAGAGGGCCATGGTCAAGGACATGCGCGACGCAGGCCTCATCAGGGAGGAGAAGGACCTCGACCAAGAGGTGGGCCTCTGCTGGCGCTGCGACACCCCCATAGAGGTGGTGAACGCCAGGCAGTGGTTCATGCGCACCATCAGCCTCACCGACAAGGTGGTGGAGACGGCCAGGCGCATCACATGGTACCCCGACTGGATGAGGCAGAGGCTCATAGACTGGGCCACAGGTCTGGACTGGGACTGGGTGCTGAGCCGTCAACGCGTCTTCGCGACACCTGTGCCCGCATGGTACTGCAAAAACTGCGGAAGGATCAGGCTGGCTAAGCCTGAGGAGCTACCCGTGGAGCCCAAGGTGACCAGCATCCACGACGCCTGCGAGTGCGGCTCCACC
>DASWLJ010000281.1:0-8568 GCA_036396185.1 Bathyarchaeia archaeon
CGAGACGCCGCGCACCAACACTCCCCAGGAGACTGTGCTGAAGCCGAGGACAATGTACGGCGTCACGAAGGTGGCTGGTGAGCTCCTCTGTAACTACTATTTTGAGAAGTTTGGGCTCGACGTGAGGGGCATGAGGTACCCGGGAATCATCAGCAACAAGACCCTCCCCGGCGGAGGCACAACGGACTACGCCGTTGAGATATTCTACGAGGCCATCAAGAACAAGAAGTACAAGTGCTTCCTCAGGGCTGACTCCACCCTGCCCATGATGTACATGCCTGACTGCATCAAGGCCACCCTAGACCTCATGGACGCGCCGCTGAAGAAGCTCAAGCACCACGTTGACTTCAACCTGGCCGCCATCAGCTTCAACCCGGCAGAGCTGGCTGCGGAGATCAAGAGACGTGTCCCTGAATTCAAGATAACCTATGAGCCTGATAGGAGGCAGGCCATAGCTGACAGCTGGCCCATGTCGATAGACGACTCGGCAGCCCGTAAGGAGTGGGGCTGGAAGCCGAGCTACGATCTTCCGATGATGGTTGACGATATGCTCAAGGTGCTGGGTGAGAAGCACCGCCAAGGCTTACTCTAGTCTAGCTCAACATTTTTCCTGTTCTATGGAGTCGGGCCGTCGTGTCGTTTGTGAAAGCATTGGTTCTTTTTTAAGAGATAAACGTAAACTGAGGATCAAACACATTTTTTATCCCACAATTCTGAGACGATAACTCTTTTTCTGCGCCTAGATTAAAATCAGTCCACAGAGCCGTCAGAACAAGTTTTTCCTGTGGTTTTATGAGGATCTTTACTTCATTTACCCTAGGGGTATTATATGTGATTTTATTATAAAAATTACTTAAGAACCTGCGGGTTGACCAGGTCCTTCGGCCTCTCGCCTCTGAGGGCGGAGGACAGGTTGGTTGCAGTCCTCACAGCCATGGCTATCCTCGTCTCGACCGTGGCGCTTCCGATGTGAGGAGCCATTATGATGTTGTCGAGGCCAAGGAGCGGGTCGTCCGGGGTCACGGGCTCCTTCTCGTGGACGTCCAAGGCTGCGCCCGCTATCACTCTATTCTTGAGGGCTTCATAGAGTGCCTTCTCGTCAACCACCGACCCTCGGGACGTGTTTATGAGGTAGGCTGTGGGCTTCATGAGGCTCAGCTCCCTCTCACCAATAAGATGCTGCGTCTCAGCTGTGAGGGGGACGTGGACGCTGACGTAGTCGGACTCCCTCAGCAGTTCATCGAACTTCCTGTACTCTATGCCCAGGGACTTCTCCTTCTCGGGGCTCCTCATCATGTCGTTGTAAAGGACTCTCATCCTGAAGCCCCTGGCTCTGGGCACCAACGCCGAGCCTATGCGCCCTATGCCTATGATCCCCAGGGTTTTCCCCGTCACGTCTGAGCCCAGTAGCATCTTGGGGCCCCACGCCTTGACCCATCTTCCGTCTCTGACGTACTTATCCACCTCCACTAGCCGCCTCGATATGGCCATGAGGAGCATGAAGGCGGTGTCCGCCGTGGTGTCCGTCAGGACGTCCGGGGTGTTTGTGACCATTATGCCGCGCTCCGTGGCTGCTTCCACGTCGATGTTGTTGTAGCCTACGGCGTAGTTGCTGACGACTTTGAGGTTTTTAGCCCGATCCATTAGCTCCGCGTTTATATTATCTGTCAGCATCGGGAGTAGTCCGTCGATCTTCTTCACCTTTTTTATGAGTAGGTCCTTGGGGACCGGGTCGTCTTCTCCTTCGAATACTTCGACCTGTGCCACTTTTTCGAGTATCTCTATAGCTTCTGGAAAAAGTTGCCTAGTAACATAGACCTTGGGCTTCTGCAATTTACGTCGTTTAGATACGTGTGCTCCGTTTAATTTAATTCCTTTCTACGAAGAATTTGCTTTTTTCGACGCCCAGACCACAAAGTTAATATTCAGAAAAATCCTGAATATTTAAATTGTGGTAGATCAAGCTGAAAAGGGATCGCGGAGCTACGAAGAAGAGCTGAACACGATCTTCGAGGAGACATTGAGGCCCCTGATGAGCGATAGCGCAAGACAAATCTACATAATATTGGTAAAGTCGGCCAAGACACACCTGACAACCCTGGACATGCAAGACACCCTGAAAAACCGAGAAGCCAAACTGTCTAAGAAGGAGCTCAACAACTGGCTGAGCTCACTCCAGTCGGCGGGACTAGTCCAGAAGGACGCTGAACGCGGAAAACCGACAACCATCCCGTACAGCAACAAATACACCTATGACCTCTGGAGCCTGACAGATAAAGGCCTGGAGACGGCCCAAAAGCTGAGCATCTTTACACAAGAGACCCCTACCCTAAACAAGTTGAAAACCATTGCAGAGATCAGTCATTCGGACCTGGAAAACGTCACGGAGGAACAGATGACGCGGCTGGAGACCCTGTACTTGAACATGAGAACCCTGAGGACTCTGAGAGACGAAGTGCATCCATCGCCCCTGAAGCAGTTAAGCGCCAAGTCCGGAATAAGCCAGGACGTGCTGCAAGAGTTTATCGAGCACCAAACAAAATCAGATGAAATACCCCTATACTTTTTGAGTGAAAAAGGTCCAGGACTTGGAGATAAAATCTTGGGGCACCTAGGGTTGAGGCGTAGAAGAGAGACCCTCGTTAGTCTGAGTTCCGAGGGTAAGAGGAAGGCTCAATCCCTCCCTTAACTGTCCGCGTCGTTCCGGGACCACCATAAGTGTGTGTACACGATCTGTGTCCATAATCTTGAAGGTACCTTATCTATAAGGCCTTAAACAACACACACGAAAATTAACAAATATGAGGCAATAATAATGCTGCATAAAGCAGAAAATTTAATGTTTGGTGTCGACTCATCCATGATCATATAAAAACACACAAAACCTATGGACATTGTTTCAGTCCATGACCATTTTTCAGGATTTAAGGCTCCTAGAACGCCTTGGACGCACATCCACATGCACGGGAGGGGACTCGTTAAGGCTTCAACGGGGAACACACGCCGCAATCCCCCCAGAGAAAAGGTTGAGGAGTTGAAAAGAACATATAGAGGCCGAGGGTAAGTAGTCCAAGAAAGGCCGTGAGCGTTGAACTGTCGGACACAAAGCTAAACAACAACGTCAGAGTGATATCCGAGAGCCAACCCTACTCCAAGTCCGTATCGCTGGGCATCTGGATTAAGGTGGGCTCAAGGGACGAGCGGGAGAGCCACTGGGGCTGCAGCCACTTCCTGGAGCACCTGCTCTTCAAGGGCACCGAGAAGAGAAACGCCGAAGAGATATCCGCGACCATAGAGAACAGAGGAGGCTACATCAACGCCTACACGGACAGAGACATGACTGCCTACCACATCAGAGTGCTGGACAGAGACTTTGAGGTAGCCTACGACGTCCTCCAGGACATCATCCAGAACTCGGTCCTAAGGGAACCTGACATCGAGAACGAGAGACAGGTGGTGCTCGAGGAGATTAAGCAGTTGGAGGACGACCCATCCAGCCTGATCCACGAGCTCAGCATGGAGAACACGTGGAGAGGGAGCAGCCTGGCCCACCCCATAAGCGGCACCTTGGAGAGCATGAAGAAGATCACGCCAGACCAGGTCTGCGGCTTCTACGAAGAGTTCTACGGAAACAGCGAGTTGGTGGTCGTGGCGGCTGGAGCGGTGGATCACCAGAAATTTGTAGGGTTGGTGGAGGACAGCGTCCATAGGTACGACGCCAAAGTCATAAAGAATAGATCTACGCCAGTACACCGCGGCGGCCTAAACTTCTCGCCCAGAGAAACGGGCCAGGTTCACCTGAGCATATCCACCAGAGGGCTACCCTACGGCCACAAGGACACACCGGCGCTTGCGATACTGAGCTCATACCTCGGCGTCGGTGGCAGCTCAAGGCTCTTCCAAGAGGTGAGGGAGAGAAGAGGGCTGGTGTACGCGATCTACACCCACAACATGTCGCTGGAGGACACGGGGGTCATGGGGGTGTACGCTGGGACCTCGAAGCAGAACGTGGCCCAGGTAGTTGATATCACCCTTGATGAGCTGGAGAAGGTGAAGAGCGGGCTTAGTGAGGCCGCCCTTGAGGAGGTGAAGCACAAGACCGTGGGCTCACTCATCCTCAGGGCGGAGAGCAACCAGCAGAGAATGAGCCAGCTTGGCACCTCGACGCTCAGGTTGGGGAGGCCCCAGACCTTGGACGAGGTCGTCGACAGGCTGATGCTTGTCTCCAACGAAGATGTCGCGAGGGTAAGCAGCGAGCTATTCAATAAGGAGAGCCTCTCCATAACAGCGCTCGGCATGAGCGAGCGGGAGGCAGAGGGCCTCGCCTCAAAACTCGATCATTAAGGCGCAACCGCACATTTTCACACACATTTTCTGCGTAAATACCCCTAGGTAAATGAGTGGAAAATGTTCTCGAAAACGGTACTTAGTCTAGTCTAGTCCAGCGGCGTCGAGTTGTCCCACATGTGCTGGAAGTAGATGGTGGCTATGGAAGCGCGCGAAAAATTATATCATGAATGATTAACCAGTTTTCGCGTCAGTATTTTAAGATAAAACCCAACGTGAACCATAAAATCTATCGCCCGAAAAGATGTTCCAAGCACAATATAATCCAGAGCCACTCCATGTTCCTCGAATCCTCTTCCAATGAGCCATCTGCCTTTCCTTTTTCTACTTCCTTCTGCCACTCCATTTTTTCTCTAGTATCATTCACGTCGCAGTGCCTCCACGGGGTTCATCTTGGAAGCCCTCCAAGCAGGGTAAAGACCAGACAGGATACACGTGGACACGGCGAACATAGTCACACCTACACACAGCACTGGTGAGAAGTGAGGCATCAACCCCACATAGCTGGAGGCTAAATTGCTGAGGAGAAAACCAAACCCTGCGCCTATGAAGCCTCCGGAGATCCCAGTAATAATGGCCTCGGCGAGGAATAGAACGAGAACGTCGGTGCTCTTCGCCCCTATTGCCTTCATGGTCCCTATTTCTCTGGTTCGCTCCATAACGGACACCGTCATGGTGTTGATGATCCCCACTCCAGCAACGAACAACGAGATTGCTGCAACCCCAGCGAGCACGGCCTGAATGGCGCCTAGAATGTTGCTTGCTAACTCCTTGACTGCGTCAAAAGTCATTATGAACACCTCGTCACCTAACCTGTCTTTCAGCCTAACAGCGACCTCGTCTACTTCTTCAAGGCTGTTTGCCTGGGCGACGATGACGTTGAACTCTCCACCCATATCCAGAAGCTGCTGAGCCGAACGAAGAGGAATACCTATGGAGTCGTCGATTCCAGCAGCAGATCCTCCCACGTTCTGAAGAACACCGATGACTCGGACAGACAGAGTCCTCTCGCCTTCCACGACTCGAACTGTTATCCTGATCCTGTCCCCGACGCGAAGGATGGGCTCTGACTTGTCGCGCGGTTGAGCCACGTTTGATCCTATTATCGCCACAGAGGCGTCTGTTCTCGTGAATCCCCTTCCCTCAGCTATCTTCATGTTCTTGTTGATGGTGAAGTAGTCGGGGGTTAACCCAAACATCTGAACGACGTAAGTGTCGCCTCTCACGTTTAGGCTACAGAATTTGTCAGAAATCATGGGCGTAGCCATGTTGACTCCTTGAAACTTGGACACGATCTCAAAATCCTTCCACCCAAAATTGGCGCCTGGAATAAACTGGCTCTGATACAGCCGTCCTGGAACTATATTGATGTTCTGAGGGCCAAACACCTCCAGTTGGCGGCTCACGTCCCCGCTGAGCCCTTGGGTGATAGAAACAAGTCCTGTCACTGCGGCACACCCTATCAGTATGCCAATAAGGTTGAGGGCGAACCTTGCTTTACGTTCTTTGAGCCCTTCACCAGACATTATAATAATATCTACGAGCCTCGTCTTTCATCCCCCGTTTGTGGATAGTTCAAAGCCTCATACACCCACTTAATTGACCCAATGGTCAGTATTATTTCGTCGCGATTTAAAAATATACCTATAAGTCAGTATTGTTTCTATATGGTCAGTAAACTATAAGTAGATGACGGGATATAATCGTAGGGTAGGATGCCCAAGGTAGTACCCGAGTATAAAGAAGAGGCTCGAAACAGAATACTTGAAGCTACTTTCAAGACGCTCCTCGCCAAAGGATACACAAAGACGACGATGACTGACATCGCAAACGAGGTCGGAGTCAGCAAGGCAGCAATCTACCAGTACTATGACTCAAAAGAGACCCTGATGAAGGCAGCCACCGAGTACATAATAGAAATGATAAAGAAAAACGTCTGGCAGCAGAAATACATAGATAACATCAGAGATATATCTAGTCCCAAGTTCTATCAGGACATCGTTGATTTTATGGCAACCGTGGTGCCCAACGATTTTATGATCGAAATGACCATCGCCATGAGCCAGGATAAATCAATGAAAGACCTGATCAAGATTTACTACACGGTCATCGAGTTCTTCAAGGGCATCGCAGATGATTTGATCAAGAGAGGCGCTATCAGACCCGACGTAGACAAAGAGTCTCTGATCATAGGCATCATGGCCTTGCAGGATGGGTTGACGTTGGCGGAAAAAGTGGGCGTCGATCCAACCAAAACAAGGAAAGCCTGGAGTTATAACCTAAACCTGATCATGGATGAGCTTTCTAAGAAAAATGATTAAAAGAACTTAGATTTTTAAAACCGCACCCCTGTCGGCGCTTGTGACCAGCTTTGAGTACCTCGCGAGGTATCCCTTGGTGACTTTTGGCGCCTTGGGCTTCCAAAGCGCTTTCCGCTTCTCAAGCTCCTTAGGGGATACGAGAAGTTCGAGCCTCCTCTCAGGAATATCGATGCTTATCTTGTCTCCGTCCTTGACCAGGGCGATGGGTCCACCGACCGCGGCCTCCGGGCAAACGTGGCCTATGCAGGGGCCTCTGCTGGCCCCGCTGAACCTGCCGTCTGTGATGATGGCTACCTGGTTTAGGCCGTAGCCTACTACGGCGCTGGTGGCCGCCAGCATCTCCCTCATGCCGGGGCCGCCCTTGGGTCCCTCGTAGCGGATGACCACCACGTCTCCGTTCTGGACCCTGCCTCCGTGGATGGCCTCCAGGGCGTAGGCCTCGTCGTCGAAGCACTTGGCGGTGCCCGTGAAGACCCACATGCTGGGGTCGATGGCCGCCATCTTGGCCACAGCGTAATTGGGTGCGAGGGTGCCCTTCATTATGGCTATGCCCCCGGTCTCGTGGACAGGGTTGTCGAGGGGCCTAATGGCCTCGCGGTCGTAGACCTTCACGTCCTTGAGGTTTTCCTTCAGGGACTTCCCCGTGGATGTGATCACGCCTGTGTCCAGTCTAGCCTCTAGGGTCTTCATGACTCCAGGGATGCCGCCGGCTGCGTGTAGCTCCACGATCTTCATTGGGCCCGCCGGAGCCATGTTGCACAGGTGAGGCGTCTTCTTGCTTATCTCGTCGAAGAGGTCCAGGGGCAGGTCTATTCCGCACTCATCGGCTATGGCCTTGAGGTGTAGCACCGTGTTTGTTGATCCACCAAGGGCCATGTCAACGGTGATGGCGTTTCTGAATGCTGCCTCCGTCATTATCTTCCTCGGTGTTATCCCCATGTTGAGAAGCTCCATGATCTTGAGGCCGGCCTCGTAGGCGAGCCTTGAGCGCTCCATCCCCGTGGCCTGAGCCGTAGCCATGTATGGTATAGTCATGCCGATGGCCTCTGTGAGGCACTGCATGGTCATTGCCGTGAACATGCCGCTGCACGCCCCCGGCCCGCAGCAGATGTCCTCAAGGTACTTCGCCTCTTCCTGGCTCATCTTCCCGCTCACCGTGAGGGCGGCGGCCTCGAAGAGCTCCTGGACCGTGATCTTCTTGCCCTCGAAGCGCCCCCACGCCGGGCAGCCCGGGTCCATGGGGCCGCCCAACACGAAGATTGTCGGTATATTGACCCGCGCCGCGGCCATGAGCATCCCGGGGTCGATCTTGTCGCACGTGGTGATGCACACCGCGGCGTCGAAGCCGTGGCTCTCAAGCATGATCTCCACGCTGTCCGCGATGACCTCCCTGCTGGGGAGGCTCATCTTCATGCCCTCGTGGCCCATGACGATGCCGTCGCACACCGCGATGGTGTTGAACTCCCTTGCCACACCCCCTGCGGCGTGGACGCCCAGCTTCACCTGCTCCGCGATCCTGTTCAGGTGCACGTGGCCCGGGTTGATCTCTGTGAAGCTGTTGGCTATGGCCACCAAGGGCTTCTTCATGTCCTCCTCAGCCACGCCTGTGCCCTTCAGGAGGCTCCTGTGGCTGAGGCGGTCTGGCCCATCGTAGACTCTGCTCGAACGTTGACGGGGATTAACACTCATACGGTGGACACGGTCTTCAACAGATATAATCCTTACCCGATCAGCTCGGGTTAGGCTCCGTGTGCATCGAAAAATGGGGTTTCAGCCCCTCGCAGGGTCTTGGATGTTAAACACGTCCATGATGAAATAGCTCGATTATATACCCAAATATGAGTGGAGACTGAAAACATAAAAAACGATGGCTTCGTGGACTGTTTTTGCCTTGTACAGT
>DASWLJ010000282.1:0-3514 GCA_036396185.1 Bathyarchaeia archaeon
GCGATAGGGTGGTTGAGGTGTTCGCCCTGCCCGGCGGGTAGGGCTCTCCTTTTTTCATGTCTTTTTTTGGGGCAGGCAGTTTCCTGTGCTCTCTCACATTGGGGAGTCCAGCTACTTTTCGTTTCGCCGTGCCTCATGGTGAAAAAAGAGGGATTATTTCTCGGCTTTCCTGAGGATGGCCTTGATGGTCTTGACGACGGTCTCCGCCTCTCCGGGCTGGAGGAACTCGGGGTTGATGACCAGCTTGCCCTTGGGTTCCTTGAGGATGAAGGCGGGCTCGTTGAGGACCTCTATGCTGGGGTCGCCGTCGCGTAGGCGGTTGGTGAGTTCTGCGCTGGTGATGTGTGTGGTGGTGGGGTCGAGGTTGAGGGTGCATACGGGGACCATGGGGTGGTCGTCCTCTATGGTGGAGTGGTGGCCGATGCTGGCTTCTACGCCCGGTGCGTCCTTGAACTGGTCTCTGAGCCACTCTGCCTTGGCGAGCCACTCCTGGTACTTCTGTTTCTCGTCCTCCTGGAGGTAGAGGTTGAGGGCGGTGACGAAGCCGACGATGGTCTCGCGGCTCATCTTGGAGGCCCTGCCTACTCCGTGGAAGGGGTAGGCTTGGAGGTGGGCGAGTTTGATGAGGTCGGCTCGGCCTGCGAGGATGCCGGAGTTGTTGGGGCCTGCGATGTACTTGCCTCCGCTGAAGATGACGAGGTCGGCCCCCGCCCTGGTGTAGCGTGTTAGGTTTCGTTTGGGTGGGAGCTCGGCGGCGGCGTCAACGATGACGGGTGTGCCGGTGCTGTGGGCGACCTTGACAACGGTTTCGAGGGGGAGGGCGTTGGCGGCTGACCTGACGGTGTAGTAGTAGGCGGCGGTGGTGTTCTTATCGTAGGCGTTCTTCAGGGCCTGTTCTGTGGGGTCGGCCTCTGTGAAGGTGCCTCCGGCGCACTCGACGGCGTGGTCGTAGACGTTGCGGTTGTTGCGCTGGACGATGAAGCGTGTCTTGAGGCCCTCTGTGTGCATGGGGAGCTTCTTGACGAGGGGCGTCCAAGTTTCGAGTTGGAGCGGGTCGTACTTTTCGAGGGGTGTGCCCTTCATGATGCAGGCGGCTGCGGCGAGGGTTATGGCGTTGTTGGCTCCGGCTGTGGGTAGGCCGGCCTCTGCTCCGGTGGCTTGGGCGATGGCTCTGCCGGCCCACTGCTGTAGCTCGGGTATCTGGACGAATGTTTTGGAGGCTTGCTGCATGGCGCGGTATACGCGTGGGTCGGCTATTGATCCGCCTAGCCTGGTGAGGCATGTGGCGGCGTTGATGACTCTTCTTATTCCCATCTGCTTGTAGGGGTTTCTCATGGCTGTGTTGTTGCTGTGTGGGCTTATAACGGCTAGCCTGTTAGAACGGGAAAAAAAAATTCCATCTTTTGCTCCGTGCTTTTGCGTGTGTTGTCCTGTGGGAGAACGATGATAAACGAGCCCCATGGATTATACAACCTTCGATGTACCGTTCACGTTTTAGCTAGGTCCCAGGGGTCCACCCGGGACAGCCCCGTCACGCGATCATATGAGTGGTCGCTGCTCAGGACCAAGCCGTCGCGGCCCAGAGCCGTGGCGGCGTGGTACCCGTCGAAGGGACTCAGCCCGTAATGCTTCACGAGCACGGACGCCCTCAGGCACACCTCGGGCGTCACCGGGACCCACTCCAGGTTCCTTATCCGGCTTAGCGCGTTGGCCGCCTCCACCATCTCGCCCCGCAGCCCCTGGTTGTAGAGCCAGAACAGAATCTCCTGGATGGTTGCCGTGGACGAGTAGACGCCCTCGGTGACACCGCCCTCCACGTCCCTCAGCACCCGTTCTGAGACGGCGGCGAGCCTGTCGCCCCTCTTGAACAGGGGGATGAGGAGGTCGGCCTCGACTAGCAGCCGCGCTCACCCCGATCCTTGGAGGCGTCGCGCGCCGCGGCCTCGAGGGCCTCCGCCTTGATCTCCGCCACGGTCTTCCCCGTGTCTACCTGGATCCTCTTCAGCGCCTCGATGGGGTCCCTGGGCCGGGGCAGGAGGATGATCTGGTCCCCCAGGTCGATGTAGGTCACCTCGTCCCCCTCCTGTAGCCCGTACTTCTCGCGTAGGTCCTTGGGTATGGTGGTCTGCCCCTGCCTCGTGACCCTGGACTCGTACAGCAACGCGCCGAATCTCCAATCTATAGATGAAAATTATTAACTAATAAGCGTTCCCATTAAAACTTACGCTGAAATAATGAAATTAACCTATGCCTAAGGGGCGAGACCCTAAAAATTTGGTTCCATTCCTGGGAGGTGTCGGCTGCGCTCACGTATTGTCCTGTGTCAGGACGGTTTCCGGCCCTTTCTGTCCTGTGGGAGGACGATTTTGGTTGAATCCTGTCCTTCTGCAGGACGATTTCAGTGGCGTGGGGGGTGTGGGCGCTGTCCTTCAGGTGGAGCGTGGGCTGTCGCGGGTTCTCCTTATGGTCTCGTTTATGAAGCCCTCCGGGACGGTGTGCTCTCTTTTCTCTAGGCTGGCCGGGAGCTCCTCGCCGGCTTCGCGTCTCTTCTCCATGTTGTGGAGGTGGCGTCGGGCGGTCTCCTTGGGGTCGTTGGCTGGTGGGGTTAGGGGTGCGCTGCCGTAGGGGGCCTCTGTGGGGTTCTCGTGGGTGGTTATGGGTGTGAGTGTTATCTGGTTTCCTTGTTCTCTGATTATGAGGCGGGTTCCTTCGCTGATGCCGTGCCTCTGTCTGATGTCCTTGGGGAGTGTGATCCTGCCGTGTCTTCCGACCTTGAGAGTATCCACGTGTCGGGTGATGTTTTTGTCGTTAATTTCCCTTGTTATCGTTAGGTTGTGTCTGTGTGGTAACGTTAAGGGCTGTCAGGTTTCATGATGATTTTGTACTTTGAGTCTGTTTTGATTGTTGCGTGAGACCTGTCCGAGGCTGTGATGCCCATGGACTTGGGATGGGAGCGTGTAGGGCAGGCGGCGTTTTTACCAGAGGTACGTGAAGGATTCTACTCTGGGCTCTATTAGTAAAGAAAAAGAAAAAAAAAAGGACTATTTTTTTCGGCTTTCCTGAGGATGGTATTTATCCTCCTAGTCTGGTGAGGCATGTGGCGGCGTTGATGACTCTTCTTATTACCATCTGTTTGTAGGGGTTTCTCATCTGATGGTCATTATGTGGTTTTTTTGTGGGCTTATAACAGTTTCAAGGGGCGGCTAGGTTTTCCGGTGCGGCTGGTCATGATTGTGTCCACGATGCCGCTGATGCCCTCCATGTCAACTCTGACGAAAACCTTCATGAGATTATTAAGAAATAATGGATACTCAAATTTGCCTATCTAACTTTTTTTAAACTAAAGATAAATAAGTTATCTTATACTGATATTAATAAAACATGGTATCTGTATCTGATTTATTTTGTGGGATGGGAGGTTTATCCTACGGTTTTTCTGTTCAAGGCTTTGATGTTAAAGGTTATGATATTAATAAATATAGTAATGATATTTTTCAAATTAATAATATTGGTA
>DASWLJ010000283.1:0-9250 GCA_036396185.1 Bathyarchaeia archaeon
CGGCTCCCACGACGTCTGGGTCAGCGTTGTGGTGGCCTAGAACAACGACTCTGCACCCAATAAACTCGGCAAGTCTACCGTAATCTCGCTCCAAGACCGTTTCCCCGGCGAGAACCAGAATGAACTCCGCGGTATAAGTGATAAGATTTTGGTTACGCGGCGGGGTTTATCCCCAGCTCCTTCTGCAGGGTCTCCTGGAGCCCCGTGAGCTTCTCCTTGGTCTTCTCCTCCTGCTTCTGAAGCACCTTGGCCCTCATGTCGAGGAACTCCTTCCTCTCCTCCAGCTCCTTTACGACCTTGTCACGCTCCTTCTCGACGAGGACGGCGCCAACAGACTTGAAGACCTTGGCGTCGCCCGGCACCTCCTTAAGCACCTCCAGCGCCTTGTCCGACTCCGCCACCTCCATCTCTATCCTCTGCCTCTGTGCGAGAAGCTGCTGCATCGTGTTCTGAAGCTGCTGTAGCCTCTGAAGCCTCTCCTGTACCTGGGGTGGAAGCTGAGATACTCCTGACATGTTAACCGCAGAGAATACCATGAAGCTCCGCTTTTAATGTTACCGTAAAAAGGGGGTGAGTGGAGCTACTTCATCCAGTCCCGCCCCAGGGTCTCGCGGGCGATGATGACCTTCTGGATGTTCTGCGCGCCTTCCGCGCCGATGCAGTAGCTCATGATGCCCCTCATACCCATCTCAAGGGGGCACTCCTTGGTGTACCCGTAGGCGCCCATCCAGTACATGACGCGCCTGAACGTATCCAGCGCGTGGTGGGGCGCAAGGTACTTGCACATGCCCAGGTACTTGCTGACCTCAAGGGCCGTGAATGTGCCGTGCTTGTACTTCTGGTCCAGCATCCAGGCCGTCTTGTAGACAAGGCTCCTGATGGCCTCGTGGTGCGCCGCCATGTCGGCCAGGTCGAACTGGACCCCCTGGAACTTGGCCAGCTGCTGGCCGAACGCCTCACGCTCCTTGATATAGTCCATGCCGAGCTCGAGGCACCTCTGGGCCGCCCCGATGCAGCTTGCCGAGACGAGTAAGCGAGCGGCATCGAAGCCTTCCATGGTGTAGTAGAAGCCGCGGCCCGTCTCGCCCAACTGGTATTCCTTGGGGACCTTGACGTTGGTCATCGTGAAGCCCCCTGTGCTGATGGCCATCCTGCCCATGTTGTCGAAGCGCTTGGTTATCTCGACGCCCTTCTGGTTTATGGGCATGAATACCGCGGACATCCCCCTGTGGCCGGCTGCACGGTCCGTGTAACCAGAGACGAAGTACCCTCCATTCATCTCCGTGGCCTCAGCTGTGCCGCTTATATAGCACTTCTCGCCGTTGATGGCCCAGTTTTTCCCTTCAGGCTTTAGGATTGTCTTATACCCGGCGACGTCTGAGCCGCCGCCAGGCTCAGTGACTCCTATTCCAATGAAGCCGTTCCCCTTTGCGGCCCTCCTTATGTAGCCCTCCTTAACGGCCTCTGAGGCTAGCCTGTTGACGACGTAGCCCCAGCTCGCCTGAACGAGGTAGAAGACGGCTGAGGCCACTGATATGTCGGCGTAGCCCATCTCCTCTGCGCCTATGGTCGCAGTGACCCAGTCGGCGTTTGAGCCCCCGTCCTCCTCCGGCAGCGTCAACAAGAGCAGCCCGAGGTCCCCCATCCCCTTGATGAATGAGCGGGGTATCTCGTGCTTCGTGTCGTTCTCCCTCACCTGCTCAAGGGTGAGGTTCTTCGAGAGCCACTCGCGTACAGCCTCACGGAATAGCTCCTGTTCCTCAGTGAACGAAAAATCTACCAAACGTTTTCACCTATTTGAAGCTGGTGTGAATTAGTTAGACCGTATTTAAAACCTTTGACGTGGATCGAACTCGGCTTCGACCGACGACGAAGAACAATGCGTGACCTCATATACCCATGCAGCCAACTGTTAGGTGGTTATCCATGAAGATCCTCATACTCGGCATGGGCCTCATGGGCCCAGCCATAGCTAAGAACTGCTCCGAGGACCCTGAGGTCACCAAGGTGACGGGCTGCGACATAGACAAGGACAAGCTCGCGTCAGCCAAGAAGTACGTCAACAGTAAGAAATTTGACGTGGCCAGCCTCAGCGTCACGGACAGGGATGCCCTGACTAGGAAGATGAAGGGCTACAACGTTGTCATAAACGGCACAGCCGCCAAGTTCAGCATGGATGTGCTTGAGGCGGCCATGGAGGCCAAGGTCAACGTCGTGGACCTTGCTGGCGGAGGGTACCCCCAGGAGGGAGAGATGTACAGCAAAGCTGTGAAGGCGGGGATCACGGCCATCCCTGGGTGCGGGGTAGACCCCGGGTTGATCGACATACTCTCCGGGCAGGCAATGAGCAAGATGGATGAGGTCGAGGACGTAATGTTCGCGTGCGGCGGCCTGCCTAAAGACCCTAAGCCGCCTCTGGACTACAAGATAGTGTTCGGCGGCACAAGGATGCCTGTGCGCCCGGGCAAGGTGCCCATGATAGTGGACGGCAAGATGGTTGAACTCGACAGGTACAGTGAGGTCGAGTCCATCTTCGTTGAGGGACTTGAGCCCATGGAGGCGTTCCTGGACGGCTTCCCCTCATCCCTTCTGAAGCTCTCACTTGAGAAGGGCGTCAGGAACTTCAGAGGCAAGACAGTGAGATACTCGGGTTACGTCGACAAGATCATGTTCCTGAACGACTTGGGGCTCATCAGCGAGAAGCCTGTGGACTACGAGGGAAAGGAGGTTGTGCCCCGCGAGCTCTTCCACAAGATCATCTACCCCCTCGTGAAGTTCGATACGGCGGCAGGCGACAGGGACATAACGGTGCTGCTGGTGAGGGCCGAGGGAAAGAAGGGGGGCTCGGACATCAGCGTCAGCTACGACATGGTGGACTACTACGACGAGGCGAGCCAGACGACCTCCATGGCCAGGACCACTGGGTACACGGCCGCCATAGTGGCCAGGATGCTGGGCAGAGGAGCCATAAAGGAGAAGGGCATACAGTGGCCCGTCAGGGTGATCAATGGCCTCCTCTTCGAGGAGCTACTGAGGAAGCTCAGGGAGAGAGGCGTGGAGGTCACCGAGACGGTCACGGTGACCCGCGGGGTCTAGCCTCAATATTTTCCATGATGGATATAGAAAAGGTGGGCGATAGCCTACTTGAGGGACATCACGGGTGCGTTGACCGCCGGTATCTCTTTCTCCATTGTCAGGATGGCTCCAACGATGGGCCGCAGCTCTATCCTGAGGGTCTCGTAGGGTCTGCCGTAGATGTCCCGGTGGTTTGTGAGGACGGGTTTGACGTCGTCGCTCTGAATGTTCCTGAAGTTGATGCAGACCTGCATCTTCTCGCCTATCTCCAACAGCGAGTCGGTGTCACCGTTGACGGCCTTTAACGTGGTTATCGTGCCGTTGGTGAATATGCTCGAGTAGATTATGGCGTGGCCTCGAAGATTCGTGTAGGTCATGACCATCTTCGCGTCGCTGCAGTCCACGGGTTCGTGTCCCTGCGCCAGCCTGATGTAGAAGATGAGCTCCTCCAGGCAGACCTCGTCCTGGTTGGCCTCCGTGGTGTTACTGAAGTAGCCCGTGACCCCTGTGTCGGCTAGCAGTGCGCTGCTGGTCTCCTTCATGCTGGTTATGACGGTTGTCTGAGCCTTGTCCGCTGTCAGGAACCCCACGTTGAGTATGACGAAGCTGAACGCGGAGGCTGTTATGACGAAGGCGACGAGAATGATGGCTGTCTCGATCCCCGTTATCCCTCTTCTAAAGTAACCATTGAGTGGCCCTGATCTCATTCTCACATCTCTCCAGGATGTACATCTGGTTTCTCAGCTCAAACCTGATACTTATCGGATTGTCTGTAAAGGCTCTCACAGACACGACCCGAAAAAGGTCTATTCAAATGCGATGAGACGGGTGCCTCGATCAGGTTGTGTCCTGTCGACCCTGTCTCCTAGTGAGGGAGTAGTAGATGACAAGCGATAGTATGGTCGTGACGTGGAATATGGATACCTCAAACGTCGGGTCAAGGAACCTGTAGCTGGTGCGCTGTATCAGCCCCAGTATGAGGGATACAACCACTAATATGGTACAGGTCTTTCTCCAGGACTCGAGTTCGATGCTCATCTCGGATCTATTTCTTCGCCAATAGGTCGATCAGGGGGATGTCCTGGAAGCTCCCCTCTGGAAGGCTTCGGCGGACTGTCATCGGGAGCACGCCCCCCTTCAGCTCCTCTATGGCTATGTCGATGGGGTCGTTGACTCCGGCCAGAAGCTGTACGAGTATAGGGGCCCCAAGGGACACCTGGAGTGCTCTCGCACCTACAATCCTCGCCCTCTCGAAGCGCGTCAGCTTCGGGGGCCCAATCGTTATGTTACTACTCAATTTGATCGCTCAACACTTTCTTCTCTGGGCGTCGCCTCGCTTCGCGGTCTAGGTAATCCCATATATGATTGGGTCAATCAGTTTTACCCAGCGCCTTGAAGCTATAACCCAAACGAAGTGTAGTAGATATAAACGTTTCCTAGGAAGCCTCTGGTCGCCTATTAAGGCTTCGAAAAAGGGTTATGTCTAATAAAATGGGTTTATCGGGGATGTTTTTCGGCGATGACCTCGTTTTTCAATGTGCCGAGTTTCTCCACGCCTGACTCGATCACGTCTCCGACGTTCAGGAAGCCCAGTGGGTGGGCGGCTCCAACGCCCGAGGGCGTGCCTGTGGCGAACACGTCTCCCGCCTCCAGGGTTATGCCGTCCGAGAGGGTGCTGACTATGGTTCTGACGTCGAATATCATGTCCCCGGTGTTGGCCTGCTGCCTGATCTTACCGTTCACCTTGCACCAGAGGTCGAGGCTCTGGGGGTCACCCACCTCGTCCGGGGTCACCAGATATGGGCCCATGGGGGCGAATGTGTCGAGGCTCTTACCCCTGAACCACTGCTGGTGCTGCCTCTGCAGGGTGCGGGCCGAGATGTCCTGGAACGTCATGTACCCGGCGATGTGGTCGTAGACGTCGTCCCTGTCGATGTACTTGCCCTTCTTGCCTATGACGAAGGCCAACTCAACCTCGTAGTCCAGCTTCTCCACGGCTTTGCTGTAGACGACGGGGTCGTAGGGGCCCGTGATGGATGTGGGCGGCTTTGTGAAGAAGATGGGGTGAGGCGGAAGGTCCCGTTCCTTACCCCCCTCCTTGACGTGCTCAGCGTAGTTGAGCCCCAGGCACACGATGTTTTTCCTGGTCCGGGGGATGGGAGCGGCCAGCCTCAGGTCCTTGAGCCTCAGCAGGCCGTTGGTCTTCCCTGCCTTGGCTTTGCCCTCAGCGGCCTTCGCCGCGTCAGCGACCTTGCCCAGGGTCTTCTCTCCCCGGTCCAGCAGCTTGAGCATGTCCAGCCTCGTGTTCAAGGCTTTGTTCACGTCCAGCACGTGCTCTCCCACGAGGGCTCCCAGCCCGTACCCGTCTCCTTTCCTGTACGTTAGTAGCTTCATGTCAGGTGTATGGGCGTAGAATAGGATTTAACGTTATTCACGTCGATCATTGTGGGTCTAAATGATGTCTCGCACACATCTGAAGTCGAATCCGAGGTACCTCGGGACACCTGTGCTGATCGAGGACGGCGTCCGCTCCGTGGTGGAGTTGACCGCCGTAGTTGACATGGCCGTGGACGAGAGGGGTCTCGTCCACGGGGGATTCGCCTTCGGCTTGGCCGACTACGCGGCCATGCTGGCTGTGAACGACCCGTACGTGGTGCTGGGCTCAGCCGAGGTCAGGTTCACTGTCCCCGTAAGGGTGGGTGAGAAGATGAGGGCCGAGGCCAGGGTCGAGAGCGTTGAAGGTAAGCGGAGGGACGTGTCGGTGGAGGTGGATGTGGATGGGCGCCGTGTGCTCAGGGGGAGGATGACGTGCTTCGTGCTCGGCAGGCACGTTCTGGACGCCGCGAAGGCTTCGTAGATAAAGCTTCCGCCGAAGGCTTTTATACGCGTTGAAAGGATATTCGGAAGTTCAGGTGATAGTGCAGCTTGATAATCGATCCTTCCAAGGATGGCTTAGAAAAGGTTCTACGGGACTACCAGATCGAGGCCCTGAAGATCATCTGGGGCAACACGGGTGAGGGGCTCACGTCCCGGGAGGTCTACGAGGCCGTCAACAAGAAGCTGGGCGGCAGGGGCGTCTCCCGCGCCTCCATAATCAACTTCCTCAACTCCATGTGCGACGAGGGCGTGCTCGACTTCGAGGAGGAGACGTGCAAGGGCGGGATGAGGAGGAAGTACTCCAAGGGGCTAGACGAGAGCGGGTTCAAACGGTACATCGCGTCCACGGTGCTTGACAGCCTGATGAAGGACTTCCCGGACCAGACGGTGGAGGCCATAAAGGGGAGCCTGGACGCCGACCAGATCAGGGCCCTAAACGACTAGGCCCGCACAGTTTTTCTCCTCAATGACGCCCTAGTTCATTTATGCGCATAGTTGTGGACGTCAAGGCGGGCTCGAACAGGGACGCCGTTGAGCTGCTCGGGGAGGGCCACTACCTTGTCCACGTGAAGGCTCAGCCCAGGAAGGGGAAGGCCAACGCGGCCGTCGCGAAGCTGCTTAAGAAGGAGCTGGGCGCGCCGGTTACGCTCGTCGTGGGCCACACGTCCAGCCGGAAGGTCTTCGAGGTGGACGTCTAAACCGTTTTTATATCATTAAAGCGGCTATGTAGGCGTTAGAGATGGTTAAGCCTATCGAGGGGGTGCACGTTGTTCCGGTGGCCAAGGCCGACGGCCTCGACACGGAGGTCTACATCCTGGAATGCGAGGGCGGGCTGATACTAGTTGACACCGGATTCACCCCCGGGTGCATCGCCAGCATCAGGACCGAGCTGGACTCCATGGGCGCGGCCTGGACCGACGTAAAGATGATCATCATCACCCACGCCCACGGCGACCACATGGACAACCTGCCCGCGGTTAAGGAGCTCACAGGCGCCGAGGTCATCGTAGGGCATGGGGACGGCGAGGAGCTGACGGCGAGGACGGGGGTGAAGCCCGACGTTGAGCTGGAGCACGGCGACCTCATAGGGGCCTGCGGAGGCATAGAGATCGTGCATGTGCCGGGTCACAGCGACGGTAACCTGTGCCTGTACCTGAGGGCGAAGAAGGCCATCATCGCGGGGGACACCGTCTTCGGGGACGGCGAAGGTAACCTGGAGGCGCCGCCCGCGAAGTACTGCAGCGACGCCGGGCTCGCGGCCAGGAACCTCAAGATTCTCGTCGACTACGACTTCGACGCGCTGCTGCTGAGTCACGGAAAGAACACGTACAAAGGTGCAAAGGAGAAGGTTCTCAGGCTCATAGATGCCTGCGGCTAGCCCAGCTTGACGATTACGTCCCTGACCTTCTTGCCGGGCTCCAGGCCCAGCTCCTTGGCCTTGCTGGTCACGGCCTTGATCTCGGCGTTGAGGACATCGTCGAAGGTCTTGACGCCTGAGACGACGGCCGCGGCGGCGCCCTGCTTCTCGGCGGCCTCCATGTTGAGGTAGCCGCACATGACGAAGCCCTTCTCGCCCTTGATGAGGAGGAGGGGTGCGACGTTGGGGAGGGTTGACTTCATCCCCTGGAAGGTCTTTCCCTGGATCACGAACTTATCTATCTCGAACACTGGACATCACGAACCTGTCATTTTTAGGGTTGGTGAGTGGTACAAAAAGCCCGTTTAAAGGTTCTACTCCCACCATGCCCACAGTATAGGGTGAGGGGGCAGACTATAAACCGTTTCGCCTGGTTGACTGGTTGTCTCAAATATTTGTTGTTTGTTGTGTATTTCTGTGTTTATGTTATATTTGTGTGTGTGGATTATTTATTCAAGTTTAATACCTGTTCTATCTAATTCTATTTCAAAAGCTCTTACAGCTAACCCAGCCTGATTTATAACAGTAATAGCTAATTCATCAGTTATTATTGTAGGGATTTCCCATTTATTTTCATTAAAATTATAATGTATGTACAATCCTTTAGTTCTAAGATCGTGCATTTTTTCTAAAAATTCTTCATCTGATACTAACTCGTATTCCCCTTTCCTAAATTTTTCGATATATTCTGGTTCTAACCCTTGAGATGCCATTAAACTAAGATCAATCGCTCGTCGAGCCTTAGCAATTTTAATAAAATGACAATAGCTGTCCTTCCACATTTTTTTTGTAATAAAATCTTCATTATGATGATCAAGGATTAAAACTGCTTTACCAATTTCTTCCCAGGAATAGAACCCCATTAAATACGAAGAGGTCCCAAGCCTATTGTTAAAAGCCTTGACTGCTTCAATTTCAAGGCGTTTAGCATTCTCATAACATAACTTGATTCCTTTTCTATAAGAACTCTAAAATATTCTCATCCATTACAATTCACAATATTAAGATGAATTTCACATTATAATAAAAGTATTGAATCCAAATCATCAAAAAAATAGGAAAAACTCAAACTGTGAATGCGCGACAAATTCACGAGCGAGGAGTTTTATAAAGTTAAAAATCTAGGTATACATTAGGGTGTAAGCGAAATGGGGCTGGTTTCATAATGAAACAGTTAAAGGAAGAAGATCGGTATGAGATAGCTCCAGGTGTTTTCAGGGATTATGTGAAGTCGCATCCAGCATATAGAAGTAAGTGGCGAAAGGCAAGAAAACAGGTTTTAAAACGAGATAACCATACCTGTCTCTTATGTGGAATAACACAAGAAAAACTATTAGAAAACCCCACGGGAGTTCGACCAAAAGATTATCTCAATGTCTGCCATTTAGGAGAGAAAGAAAACTTGGAATTAGGTATGTTAGCCACTTTATGCTGGAATTGTCATAAAAAAATTGATGGAAAAATATCCGAAAAAAATGAACAAGGAAAAACAATTGGATATATACACGATAAAAAATTGAGTGAGGAGTATACAGCGAAACTTAAACAGATATTAAATAAAAAAGGTTTATTTCTTTAATAAGTGTGTGCGGTTCTGTGTTGTTAAGGATTATTGGTGTGTTCTCTGTCCAAGTATTGCTCTAGGATTTTTACAATTATTATTGATAGGCTTCCTTCATAGGGCGAGAAGTAACCAGATGGGGTAACATTTTTTAGATAAATCTAATTCATATTATCCATGCCTCGCGGGGGTGAAATAGGAAAATTGGCCCAAGCCATCATAGCGGCGGGAATCGTGATAATCGCGCTCGCGAGTTACCCCCCGACACGTGAGTTAATCGAAAAGTTGATCGGCGCCATCGGGGGTTAGAGAACCATCCC